>JALZVA010000099.1 GCA_023301335.1 Akkermansiaceae bacterium | reverse complement strand
GAAGCGGCTGTAAGCGTGCCTTTCTTCCCAAGAAATTGGACTCGGGCCTGCTCTAACGATGACTCATCACTCACTTCGAGGATAGCTGCAAGGGCGTCTTTTTGGATAGTTTCAATTTCCTGGATCATAGCTTTGCTGCGGAATTGAATAGCTTGTTTTAGCTCGAAGGCAATGGGAAATTCCTCTATTGAAAGCCTTTCAGCCCCGATTGTGGCTAGGATCGAAGCTAGGGCCTAATCAGTCACGAGATGGGGTCATCAATGTCGATACACGATCCCAGTGTGGACGAACCATCCACCAGAGAAAAAGGGGGCGTCGTATAAGGGGGCGTTTATTCAATTTTGGCTCTATCTGTTCTCTCAGCCATTGGGTGTCAAACCCCTCCCAACCACCAGCAGGGCTTTGTAAGTTATCTATGAGGACAGGGTAAACCTCGAAGCGTAGAATGTCCTCCACCTCTTTGACTGAGTAAGGAGAGGCCGCAAGCACTTGAGAAATACGCAAGTAGTCTTTATCACCTAGTTCCGTATCCAGGAAAAACTCTGAGAGAGCTTCCCAGATTGGTGAACGGGTTTGAATCACAGCAGGGTCGTGCATAGGTAATTATTTCTTGTATCGAGAGGGCTTAAACCCGTCACTAATATAAAGTATCAACCGTTGTTCTTGAAGGCTCACTGAACTTAACCTTCTGATAGGTTCACCCACGATGCATTTAGCGTTATTTGAAGAAGCTTTCCCAGACTTGGTCAGCTTTTTGTAACTGCTCCGCATCCTCTTGTTTGTTCCACCTCTTTAAGGTGTTTGTGGGGAATGTGTGGTAGAATAAATAGAGCTTATTATTGATGATTTTATAAGACTTGGGATTGATTTTGACTTTATCTTTACCGATGGCAAATGCGTAAGCGCACCATCCCCCGTACTGAGGTTCATACTGAGCGGGCTTATTTTTAAAGAGTGTTAAGTTTTCAGGAGAGGAAAAATGATAGGTGACGCCATGATGTTGGTAGCTATTTTTTGAGCTGCCTTTTTTGGCTTTTCCAGAAAAATAAGAAACAGGGTCGTAGCCTTGGATTGCGAGCCCTGATTTTAAGTTGTAGTGCGTTATTCGCTGTTGCTCCGTTTCTGCGCTGAGAGAAAACGAAGTGAGGAAGAAGCCGAGGTAGAGAAGGAATAGTTTCATTATGGTTTAGTGCCGTTATAGGTGAGAGGGGCAAGGAAGCTTTTTTATTTTCAAAAATTGTATGAAAGTGCAGGTGGCCTGTTCCTATAGGCTTGGCTTTTTTACTCTGCTAGACCGAATAGAGGTTTCTAGTTTTATCCCTTTGGGGGTGAAGAGGATATGCTGTGGGCTAATCCAAAGTTGGTTGTCGCTCTTCTGTGCGAGTTCAGAGAGGATTTCTAGGAGATTAGATTGTTGTTTCTTGTAGCTATTAATACGGTAGTTATCCAGTAGTATGGGATTGGGCTTGGTGGGGTCTGCCTTAGCTGGATGTAAGATGGAGAAACTGAGTCCGTGCGGGGTGAGCACTTCTCTGAGGGCGTGGGGTAAAAATGAAAAACCGATGGAGACAGATTCGACAGGGATAGCTTCGAGTTTCTCACGAGCTTCCTTGTATACGGGGAGACTGGTGTTAGGGAAGAGGTAGATGGCGCCTTGGTCAAACTGGTAGGTAAGATTCAGCTCCTTACAGAATGCATCTAAGAGTTGTGGACCTGATTTTCTTTCTGTGGAAAAAGACCAATCAAATGGGATGTTTGGAGTATTAGAAAGGACAAAGTGAATGGCTTTTTCATCTTTAACAGATTGCTTCTCACCAATCAGATCGCAGAGTTGCTGGATTGCCTCGGTAGTGCTATTGGCGTCTATGTCTGCGCGACTAAAGAAAGCTTTATCGACCATTGAACGGAGTTTTCTAGTAGCTTCCGGGCTCGTGTTTTGGGTCGGCTCTACTTCGGCGTGAGCGAGCAAAGAGAGGCTTAAAAAAGCTCCTATGACAGCATGTTTCATACCCATTAATGTGCCATAGTGAGAGACACTTGAGCAAGGGTAATATTTTTGAACCGAGAGGGGGATTAATCCTTTCGTGTCATCTCGACGAAGACATCTTCGAGAGTGGCTTTATGGCGGTGGAGCGAGCGGATGGACCAGTCCTCTTGGGTCGCAAGGTTGGCGATTCTTTCTCTGGAGTCCGTTCCACTATCGCAGAAAATATCAAGATTGAGCCATTGGTCTTCTCCTTCTATAGTAGAGGGGATGACTTTTTTCACGTGCTCAAGCTTTTGAATGGCTTGGCTCATGATTTCTGCCTCGCCACCATGAATCTCCACAGAGATTTTGCCTGCCGTACGCATGCTCGTAGTGAGGTTGGTAGGGGTGTCACTGGCTTTGACTTTGCCCCCATCGATGATGATGACATGGTCTGCGATCATCTCCACCTCCGAAAGGATGTGGGTGGAGAGGAGGACAGTGTGGGACTCTCCTAGACGCTTAATCAGCTTTCTGATGGAGCGGATTTGGTTAGGGTCGAGGCCATTGGTAGGTTCGTCTAAGACGAGTAAATCGGGCTTGTGAATGAGGGCGTCGGCCAGACCGACACGTTGGCGGTAGCCTTTAGAGAGAGTCTTGATCATCCTTTTTTTCATGTGGACGAGGCCACAGGTGTCGAGGACTTCATTAATACTAGAGGTGATTTTACTCCCTCTTACGCCTTTGAGTTGCGCACGGAATTTGAGGTATTCCTTCACTCGCATCTCATCGTAGAGCGGGACATTCTCGGGCATGTATCCGATTTTTCTACGAGCCTTGATCGAATCTCTAAAAATATCGTGTCCGTCGATGGAGGCAGCTCCTCGGGTAGCGGGAAGGTAGCCTGTCAAAATACGTAAAGTCGTGGTCTTCCCTGCTCCATTAGGCCCTAGAAATCCAACTACTTGTCCTTTTCCTACAGAGAATGAAATATCATCCACCGCGGTGAATCTGCCATAACGTTTGGTGAGGTGATTAATTTCGATCATTTGAAGTATGAATGAGAATACAGAAGACTATCGATTATTTTAATAGAAACTGCTCAAATTAGTGAACTTGAGTGATTGACTAGTTGAGTCAAATCAGTAAACCCTAATGCATCAGCTACCAAGCAAAAAGCGAGTTCAACTTGTAAATCCCGGCATTACCACACATTTAAAATGAAATCATCTGTCTCCGCTCGTCTCAACGCAGAGCTTCTTGACGAGAAGTTCGAGCAATGGTCCGAAGATCCTTTGTCAGTAGAACCTACATGGTCTGCTTTTTTTGAGGGCTTTGAACTTGGAAATACACAATCTAAACAAGCCGGAGTTGCAGCAGTAGCTTCTTCTGGTGGTGCACCTGCTTCAGATGAGAGTCTAGCATTCAGAGGTAAAGTGGTTTCTCTCGTGTATAATTACAGAACACTTGGGCACACACAGGCAGAGATGAATCCGCTAAATGCCGTTCATCCGCGTAACCCTCGCCTAGAACTCGCTGCTTTTGGACTGAATGAGGCCGATCTAGAGAGAACAGTATCTACACAATTTTTCAGAAATGGACAGACCCTGAAACTGCGGGATATGATCGCAGCTTTAGAGGCGACTTATTCTGGGAAGACTGGCTTTGAGTTCATGCATATCCATAATACGGAATTGCGTAATTGGATTCGTGAGCGCATCGAATACCGTTTTGATGACGAAAAATCTAAGTTCGCCTCGACCGAGAAAATGCTTCAATGGAT
>JALZVA010000098.1 GCA_023301335.1 Akkermansiaceae bacterium | reverse complement strand
TCAGTCGCCATCACTTTTCTAAAATTCTCTGCTAGTGCGATCGAAAAGTTACCATTGCCACAATACATCTCTAACAGATCACCTTCAGAGTCACGTGTATTCTCCACCGCCCATTCTAACATTTTCTCTGCTACTTTGCCATTCGGTTGCGTGAAACTATTCTCCACCTGTTGATATATGAGTTGCTTTCCAAACACCTGTAATTTTTCCACCACAAAATCTCTATCCACTACCCTCTTCTGCTTCCTCGCACGTCCAATGATATCAATCATAAATCCCTCTTCTGCGAGGCTATGCTTCAACTCTCTAACACTCTCTTCCCATGCATCATCTAATGCTTTATGATACAGCAGAGAAATCACCGTCTCACCACTGAGACTGGAAAGAAAATCGATTTGGAACAGCTTCCGTTTTAGCATTGGATCCGCCTTCACCTTCTCGATCAATACCGGCATCAAATCTGAGATCGATTTCGTTGCCGTAGGAAAAACATCCACTCTGTATTTTTCTCGGGTCACTTGATCAAACATCACATAATACAAATCTCCTTCGTCATGCCACACGCGGAACTCTGCACGCATTCGGTAGTGCGCAATGGCTGATTCATACACAGCTAATTGCTCCACACCAAACCTCTTAAATTGGGCTAAGGTCAGCTCCTTTTTTTTCTCTAACTGTTCTCTGTATGCCGTCTCTGTATAATTCATCCCGTGAGGAAAAGCTAAAGAACCAAGGCGAAAAAGGCAATTCTTTACTCTTCGTGCATCTCTTGCTTTAGTCACTCCTGTGAAGCCATTGATCTCCATCGAAGCCGCAGCAAAAGCCTTATTCTCTTCTCTCACTCCCTCAGATACTGAGAGCGTCTCTCTTGCCGATGCATTCGGCAGAGTGCTTCGTGAGTCACTCACAGCAGACCGCCCTATCCCACCTTTTGACCGCGTCATGATGGACGGCATCGCTATCGACAGTAGTGAATTCCACGGGATTGGCACCGAATTTCTTATCGTAGGCACACAGGCGGCAGGCTCTCCACCTTTAGAAAAAACACAGGCTCAGACCTGCTTTGAGGTCATGACCGGTGCGATCCTCCCGCACGGCTGTGACTGCGTCATCCCTGTGGAGGAAATCTCCATCACTCAGGACTCTGTTATTCTCAGCCCCGATGCAGTCATTGAAGCTGGACATTACATCCACAGTATTGGCAGTGACAGCGCTGAAGGCTCGGTGCTTTTAAAAGCTAATACCCGCTTAGGCCCTGCAGAAATAGCTATCGCCGCCAGTGTGGGAAAAATACAGTTAGACGTTTCCAAACTACCACGCATCACCCTTCTCACCTCGGGAGACGAAGTCATCCCTCCCTCTCAAACTCCGCAAAACTTTGAAATCCGTAGCTCTCACCCCAGCTTCTTGATTCACTTGATCGAGAGTAATACACTAGGCACTTGCCAGCACGTCCATCTCCCAGATGATCGCTCCATCACCTCAGAAGCTATCCACACAGCTCTCCAAAACTCTGATATACTAATTTTCACGGGAGGAATCTCGAAAGGGAAATTCGACTATATCGCCCCAGAGCTCAGTGCGCGCATCGGAGAGCCCCTCTTTCATGGGGTCAAACAACGCCCGGGGAAGCCCTTTGCCTGCTGGCATGACGCAGCGACCTCCACCTCAGTCTTTGCCCTCCCGGGAAATCCCGTATCTGTATGTGCCACCGCCACCCGCTACCTACTTCCAGCACTCATTCAGCATCTAACTCTCTCCTCACCTATCCAGCACGTCAAGCTCGCGCATCCCTTCCACTGGAAGCCCCCGATCCCAGGCTTTGCCCCCTGCTCTATTAATAACGACCAAACCGCCACTATTCACCAGATGCAGAACTCAGGCGACTACCTCTGCCTTGCAGGTTGCCACGGCTTCGTCTATTTTTCCCAACCCCAAATCGAGTATGCAGTAGACACGGAACTTCCCTTCTACCCCTTCCTAATAAAGTGATCTAGTTGATTAAATCGTCTTCTCTTTGTCCCTTTTTCAACTCGACTTCGTATCCATTCGTTATAGAATCCTAGCTAGTATTAACATCATTATGAAATTTTTAACCTATTCCATTCCTCTCTCACTTTTTTCTTTTTCCTGCCTTCAGGCGGATACATGGACGATTGAAACTCAAGAAGACTGGACCGCAAATAAATCAGCTCTCAATCAGATAGAAATCAAAGATGCCAAGCTTTCTCCAACGGGGGAAGGAGCGACTTTCACAAGCGTGCTGAAGCGATTCGATACCAAGCGTAGTGCAGAGACGATCCTCATTGATCAGACACCTACTTGGCTAAACTGGGATCCGTCTCCTCATCTTGGCCCCAAAAACCTCAAGGATGCTCCTGTGGCACTGAAACGCGCGGATGGAGACTACTGGCTGTTTGGTCGCTACGGAGACGCTTCTCAAAAAAAAGACACCACTAAGAAACAGGCGAAATCTAAAACTAGTTCCAAAGCTAAGGAAGTCACTTTAGAGGGTTATGATATCCCTCTTCAAACCACTCCTTTTAAGAACCAGTATAATGCACCTGGAGGCTTAAAAAAAACCAAAGGCGGCTATCATGCTTGGCAAAGTAAAGATATGGTCAACTGGGTTCATCATGGTCCTGTTTCTGACAAAGAGGCACGCTGGATGACTACGGCTGAACAGGTAGGTAATAAAACTTACTTATACTATGATTTCCCTAATGACCAAGACCCGCATCTCATCATTGATGAAAATTTAACAGATGGAATCATCGGTAAAAAAATGGGGATGGCCTTTAAAGATCCTTCACACGGCTCAGATTGTGCGATCATTCGTTCACTTGACGGGAAATTCCACCTTATTCTAGAGAACTGGGATCCTATTAACGCAAAGAAACATTCATGGGACTCACCTCTCGCCAGCCACGCCATCAGTGACAATGGTATCAATGATTTTAAACTCGTCGAGCCAGCGGTTGACTATCGAACTACGCCTACAGGTAAGAAAAGCACTTTTGAGCACCCACACTGGCACAAAGATGACCCAGCGAACTACCCCACTAATATTGCGGAATATGAAGTTCACACCCCAGCGCAAGATGCGTTCGGTGACTGGGCCGCTATTTCCATAGGTGGACAGTATTATCTCTTTGGTGATTATGACTCAAAAAGTACTCACAGCAAGGAGGCGATGCAGACCTGCTGGCTCACTTCATCAGACATCAATACGCCATTTACGTTCTGCGGGGCAATTGGAAAAGGTCACCCAGACCCAGACATCATTTTCGCTAACAATAAGTTTTATTTGATCACTCAAAATTCTGACTTCACAAGCTCTGGCCCATGGGTCGACGGTGTGAGTATCCGTGTAGGGGTCGATACAGATAATGATGCAATAATCGATCAATGGACAGAATGGACAACTGTCAAAGAAAGCTATAGCTCTATCAAAGGCTTTGCCAAACAGGTCGCTAAGACTCCAGCAAAGGCAGACCTGAGTTCCCTTCCAGAAGGATTTGGCTTCCAGTTTGAAGTTCGTATTGCTGATC
The DNA here is from genome assembly GCA_023301335.1 of Akkermansiaceae bacterium. Classification (GTDB taxonomy): domain Bacteria; phylum Verrucomicrobiota; class Verrucomicrobiia; order Verrucomicrobiales; family Akkermansiaceae; genus Rubritalea. The sequence continues at coordinate 10,868 of JALZVA010000098.1, read as the reverse complement.
AAGTCCAAGCTAAACCTCGCCCAGTTTTAGAAAAAATCAGTATGCAATTTACGAAATAATTCGCTGCATAGGCTTTAATCAAAGCTCTACATTTCACCCGATGCTGTTCTCGTAATAGCATCGGGTTTTCTATATTCTAAAATAGTGGCTGTTTCACAAACTTCATTTTTTCATCTAACACTGGATGATAAAAATGAAGCTCTGTTGCATGCAGACAAAGTTCTCCATGCCGTGGGTGCCCCCCATACAAAGTGTCACCCACAATAGGCGAGCCTAAGCCCTTTGCATGAGCTGAGTGCACGCGAAGCTGGTGTGTTCTCCCCGTAATTGGGTAAAACTCCAAGCGTGTCTTCCCTTCTTCCAGTCCTACTCTCTTCCACTCTGTTAAGCCTATCTTCCCAAATTCTTCATCGTAAACCTGTAATGGTCTCCTATCAGGATCCAGTCTAAAGGGTAGCTCGATACGCCCTCCTTCTTCCTCTATCACCCCATCTAGGAGAGCGATGTACCGTTTAAAAATCTCCCTCTCTCGAAACTGCCTCGACAGCTCCGCCTGCGCTTCCTTATCTAATGCCAAGACCATCAAGCCAGAGGTATCCATATCGAGTCGGTGCACCTCGGGGTGAGCAATACATTCAGGCACCAGCTCTCGCACACGACCAACCACAGAGTCCTCTCCCATAGGCCCCTTCCCAGGAACAGATAATAAGCCACTGGGTTTATTCACCACTATTAAGCTCGTATCTCGATATACAATCTCCATCTCCAGGCCATCATTCATACTTTCCTCCTATCGGCAACTCTACATCCATCGCTCATTTTCTTCATTCCAATCAGGTCGTATAGAAACGCTCCTCAAGCCACTCTCAAATTATCCTCTCCATGACATAGTTTTTCTTTCGTTTTTGTAAAAAAGTGTCAGATTTTCATCCGCAGCAACGTTATAAGATAAAGCTTATATACCGACTTTAACCCAGCATGACTCGTTTCCAAACAATCATTCTTCTTTTTTTTGCCATAGCTAACTATACACCAATAGCTTATAGCCAAATAAAACAGCCTTACACTCCTTCCGTAGCTAGCCTTTCCCCTCAAGACTTTACCTATGGTTACTGGCTAAACGGAAGGCGAAAGCACCCAACTGACCCATCTCCTAATATCCTCGTCTTTGAAACAGGTCACTACGGCTTTCACCTCAATCTAGATAATCTCAAAAAGTGTAAGTTCGGGAGATTTAAAAAACCACTTACTTACCGCCAAGCCCACACATCTCGAAGAGACACCTCTGATGCACTAAAGGACGCCGCATTAGACCTCAGCATCCACCTAGACGGAACTACTTATACAGCCACATCGACTGTCGCTGGAAAATCTAACGACCTCTCGCTTGCTCGAATTTGGGAATCAGGAAGGATCTTTCAACATTTTGACATCCTTGGACTCAATTTCACCTCCCCTGCGGGTGAAGAACTCCCCTGCAAAGCCGACCTCAACATCAAGGTCTGGCCCAAGTCTTTAAAAATTAATGCCGCACTTCAACCTAGTTTAGCCTACTCTGAAGGTTCTCATCTTGGAGTCGTCGGCACAGGGCTGTGCTCTCTTGAGGGAAAGCAAACACTCCAGCTAAATGCCCCTATTGATGCATCTCAATTCACCCTAGAACAATGGATTAAAATCCCTGACCTCTTAGACAGAGACAACAAAGGCACCCTCTACAAATGGGGTGGAAATTCTAATACCGCTAATTCCTGCACCTTTAAAATCGAGCATCACATTTTTAATGCCGACCTCAAACTGGGTGGAAAAAGTATTTTCATCTCTGATAGTAGAAGAAATTTTCTCTATGACAAATGGAATCATGTCGCCCTCACGTATGATGGAAAATACGCCAGACTCTATCTCAATGGCAGGCAAATTAGCGCTAAACCTGCTACCGGTGGTTCAGCTCCAAACTCTAAAATCATCCACCTAGGGCATGAAAATGGGAATCAAATAACCGAATCACTCTTCGACCAAGTTAGAATTTACAATCACCCTTTGTCTAGTTCTCAAATTTACTCGAATTTTAAAAACCCGAAAAAATCTCCTGCACCTAACACTCCTGTTTTTAGTGAAAATTTCGATTCCCTCCCTGCTCCTAAAGTCGACACCACAGCTTGGCAAAATGCCCGTGTTTCTTTATCCCTATCTACTCCAACAGGCAAGATCTCAGACGCGCAAGATATTTCAGGGGTCTGGCCAATGGGGCAAGTAAAAGAACTCAATGTTCAAACTTCTACCCATGACTTTACTAAACAGCTAAAAAGCATCGAAGTGTCAGCAACTGTAAATTGTTCTTCAAACCTCAAAACTTCATATAACCCAGAATGGTTAGCCTACACTAGCACAGTGAATGTGATGGCGCGCAAATGGCGATCAGGTTACACTGATATTAAAAATTATGACGAATTCACTATCAACATAGATAACTCAGGGTTCTCAAATAAAACTATCCCATATGCTCTTCATCTTCATAGTTTAGCCAATACTACAGGATTATGCCCTATCCTGTGCTATGCAGACGGTACCCCTACAGGGATCCCTGTGCAGCTGAGTAAAAACTGGCACATTAAAGGTACAAAAGCGTATTGCCGCATCTTTGCCAACCTTCCTGCGGCCCCGGGCAAAACAATCTATAAGCTCCGACTTGCCTACGGTTTCTATGGTACTCTGCCATCTGCCAGTCATGCCCAACTCTCTCTCATCGGGTACGGAGGAAAGGGACGCTGGGATCAACTCGCCATCGGTTGCTGGGGAGAGACTATTTGTTTCGATACTGATATGAGCCTAGTCGATGTGGCTATCACTGATGTGAGACTACTAATGACACGAGAAGGGAAGCACGGTAGAAAGTGGACATGGACAGATGCTGGCTGGGGAGGCGATTGGTTAGGCGTGCGCGATAAGGATGGCCGTAAACTAGCCTTCAACAAAGTCCGCACTGCCTACCACGCACACGGCCCATGCCTAACAGAAGCTAGTTTTGCTGGCTACTACGGAGCTGGACGGGAAGTTTCCTTCCAGGCAGATGTCAGCACTACTAGGTCAGACGATTATGCACGTACTTTCCTAACCCTAAAATATCTTTTTAATACCGATATCGCAGCTGAAGACACATGGTTTTTCAAGGTAGGTCGCTCACCCAGGGCAGTGTCTAACGAGGTTGCCTTTGGAAATGTATCTGGCTTAAAAAGAATGATTACTGTTCCTCAGGATATTCAGCCTAAGGAAAACGTGATTAGCCAAGTTCGACTCCCCGGCAGAGCTCCTTGGTGGATTGGGTTGCCCACGAACTACCTTGTGGACCGCAGTGGTAAAGCAGATGGCTCCCGCTCGCTCGTCATCCGCTCATTCAAGGCAACCCTCGGAGGGAAAGCTTACAATAACCCGTCTTTTAGCGCTCCTATTTTCAGAAACATAGAGGCCGAGGGTTCTAGTACGGATCTACTGCTCAGTCCCCCAAAGGGAATAAGCTCTTATAAGAAAGGAGATGTGGTAGAGTTTGAGCTAGAATTTCTCACTATGCCTAGAGAAGCTGACGACTACTACGGGCCTAACGAAACCTTCAAGAGCTTCTTAGCTCAGCACCCTTCTTCATGGGAGCCTATCTGGAGAGAGGCCAAAGGTAATCATCTCAAGATCACCAGTCAGGGTGGGAAAGTCACCTCTACTTACCCCATCGTTATTGAAACCACAGAAGATACCGTGGATTTACAAATCAGAGGAGGTGCAGGATTTGCCCCCTTAAAATTCACTCAACTTAAATCCTCCACGGGCTATCAGCTATATCAAAAAAAAGGAGAGAAATTAGAATTATTTGACCAATCGATGCATGGGAACGACTTCTGGCAAACCAACTACGATCCAAGCTCTAATACCTACGAACGGGTCTATAATATCCCTCTAGATCGAGGAGGACTCAGCCAGTGGATTCTTAAGAAAGAATAAACCCCTGCTCTCTCTTGCATTTCTTTTCCAAAGAGACTACTTTTATGAAGTTCTGTACGTATTGTACTACGCGCATTATATTTTGGAATCAGATAAAACCAGATATTCTCTCATTGAGAAAGTAAAGAGTCAACAAGACGAGGAAGCTTGGCTGCTCTTTTCTAACACCTATAAACTTTATATTAAAGGAGTGATCATGAAGTCTAATATCCTCCACGCTGATGCCAATGACCTTCAACAAGAGATCTTACTTAAACTTTGGAAAAAGCTCCCTTCATTAGACTATCAGCCCGAACGTGGGAAATTTAGAACTTGGCTCTATCAGGTCATCAGAAACCACGTTTACGATTATGTGAAATCTAAACGTTTTAGAAACAGTCAAAAAGATCTCCCCATGGATGAGCAGTTCCAAGGGGCTTCAGACAGCCAGCTTTACGCAGTCATGGATGAAGAATGGCGTGCATACGTCACCTCACTGGCGATGCAACGCATTCAGAATAATTTCAGTAAGCAAAATTTAGAAATCTTCCAGGCACTTCTCAAAGGTGCTACCCCAAAGGACCTCGCTGACACATACGGACTCAAACCGAACTCTATCAGCAAGGTGAAAAATAGAATCAGAGAACGACTCATCGTAGAAGTTGCAGAAGTTCGAAAAGAACTAGAGTAATGGATATCTCAAATGATGCAGACTTCATCCGCCACGACTGGGTCGATATTTACGATGAATCCAGCTCGGCAGTTTCTCTACTTTCCGACATACGCTATTCTGGTCACACCCCGATCGGTGAAGGAGGATTAAAAAAAGTCTACAAAGCGTTTGATAATCACTGTGACCGCTGGGTCGCCATCGCACGGATTAGCAGTACCTCCTACACCATGGGTGACTCTCTAGATTTCATCAGAGAAATTCAGCTAAATTCTACCTTAGAACACCAGAATATTATTCGTATCTACGATATCGGCATCGACGAAGACGGCCCTTGGTTCACCATGGAGCTGTTAGATGGAGACACACTTTCTAAGTACCTTACAAAATCAACGCCCACGACTAATGAACGGTTAAACATCTTTTCAAAAATCTGTGACGCGCTTGCCGCAGCGCATAAGGCTGACACCCTTCATCTGGATCTCAAGCCTGAGAATATCATTATCGGTGAGTTGGAAAAGTTGACCGTTTACGACTGGGGGCTAGGAGAGCAGCAAACACTTTCTCTAGAAAACTCCTCAGATCACTACATCAAAGGAACCCCAGGCTTTATGGCTCCCGAGCAACTCGTCCCTGGATCACCTACCACTAAGCAGACTGATGTCTTCGGGCTAGCCGCCTTACTATACTTCATCCTCACTGGAAAATCTCCCATCGCTGGAACCACCCAAGATGAGAAAAAAGCTAACACGCTCAGTACAAAGCTCAACTCTCTCGATCATCTCTCTATCCCCAAGCGCTTGATTCCTCTATTAAAAAAAGGCTTGTCTGCGCAACCTAGTGATCGCTTCGAAAATGCTCACCAACTCAATACAGAGATCAAGCAATACATTGAAGGCCATGCCACGGAGGTAGAGAACGCCTCTCCCCTCATGCTGGTAAAACTCTTTATCCAGAGAAATAAAACAGCCAGCTTTATTTCCCTCTTAGCATTCGCCGCTCTTTTACTCACTTCCAGCTTTTACATCTTAAGTCTCAATAACAGCCAGAAGCTTACTCAGTCAGCGCTCAACGAATCACTTTTAGCTAAAAAGGCTGCAGAGCTAAAACGCAAAGAGGCTGAATCCTCACAATTAATAGCAGAGCAGACACTCAGTGCATTACGAAAAGAGCAGGATCTTAGGATGACCTTGAACAGCACGCTCATTAAGATGATGAACGAAGATCAAAAGAAAGCTCTTTCTGACTATGATATGATCAAAGCTAGGAAAATTGCCAAAAGCCTTGCCGCGCAATCCCCTAACAAGAGACAAATTAATTCACAACTAGCCATCACCTACTTTGTCGTTCAGAATTTCCAAGACTCACTTGAATTTTTTCATAAAGCAGATCTAGCAGAAAACAATGATCTCGAAAGCATTGCAAAAAAATATCCATTTAATAAAAAGCAAGTCACTCTCGACATCTTAAAGAAAGTCATCCAAGAAATCAAACCTGGCAGAGCCCAGCTCATTTCCTACCTCCTTCATTATAGTTATGAAACTAGTTCACTTGATAGGCACTTAAAAGTCGTCGAATTTGTCTTCAGAAAATATAATCCTGGTAAGAAACTAAGTTTCAATTATCAAAAAGGCACGCAAAAACTTACTATAAAAGGTACCAATCTTATTTTCAGAACCAAGGACTATAAAGCAAAAGAAGGTGCACATTTACTTTCTTCGCTCCCAATCAAAAAACTCTCGATTGACAATAACCCAAGCTACAAAAAATTTGCATCACGTATAAAACACACCTCTATTGAAGAACTCGTGTTTCATTAATATACAATATCCTCTCTTAATTATTCCAGCACATCCTTATGCCCACGTTTCTTTTATGCCCAGATAAGTTCAAGGGTTCAGCTACCTCGCAAGAAGTCATCACGTCCATCTCCAAGGGCATCCTAAAAGTACTTCCCGACGCAGAGGTGACGAGTAAAGCTATTTCAGATGGTGGTGAAGGGTTTGCAACCATTGCCTCTGAGCATATGCAGGGTGAATGGGTCTCTGTGGCTGCGGTCGATGCCCTTCATCGTCCACTAACCGCAGACTACTTTATCTCTAATCGCACTGCTTATATCGACATGTCTAGTGTCAATGGACTGGTACAGATCGAGGTACAGGAACGAAATGTTCTTCATTCATCCACACTGGGAACTGGTCTGCTCATCAAACATGCCGTGGAGCACAAGAACGTCGATAAGATATTCATTGGCCTCGGTGGGAGTGCTACTAACGATGGCGGAGCAGGAATGGCACACGCCTTAGGCGTTCGTTTTCTAAATCATGAAGGTAAAGAGTTAGAGCCTACACCTGAGCAGCTCAGACATTGTGCTTCTATTTCAATTACAGGATTGATCCCACTCCCTCCTATTATCGCAGCTTGTGATGTGGATAACCCACTCTTAGGAGACAATGGAGCTTCCGCTATCTATGGACCACAAAAAGGCCTGCGCGATATCTCTCATGCTGATTCTATCCTTAAGCATCTCATGGAGATAGGAGAAGGAACTGAGGTCGCTACTGTCCCAGGGGCAGGTGCTGCAGGTGGGGTTGCATACGGGCTTATGCACTATTGCGGAGCGCGGCTAGAAGCTGGGTTTTCTATCATTAGTGAGATCATCGACCTTGAAACTAGTATCTCTAACTCTGACATCATCATCACTGGGGAAGGCTCACTCGATGCTCAAACGCTCAATGGCAAAGGCCCACATGGGGTGCTCAATTTAGCGAACAAGCATAGTAAGCCAACCTTTGCTATCGCTGGCCAAGCTGAAGCGGTCGCACGCTCCTGCTTTAAGAAAGCTTACACACTCTCAGAGCTAGGTTTACCACTTTCCACATGTATGGAACAGGCTCCAGCATTGATCGAGCAGCTCGCTGAGAAACTTGCCTCAGAGCTTCCTAGCTCATTAGACTAGGCCAAGTTCCACTCGACCTAGTTTAATGCTCATTAGCGAAGTTTATTTAGGAAGCGATACTGCTCACCATTTCCTCAATTGGAGGAGCAAACTTAGTAAGATTGATCCCCTTAACAGCAGCTTTATACTCTTCCATGTTAGGAATGCGACCAAGGATTGCAGAAAGGACTACCACAGGAGTAGAGGCGAGTAAGGACTCTCCCTTCTTACGCTCTGAGTCTTCCACCACACGTCCTTGGAATAGTCGTGTAGATGTGGCTAACACGGTATCTCCTCTCTCTGCTTTTTCCTGATTCCCCATACAAAGGTTACATCCAGGACGCTCAAGGTACATCATGTTTTCATAATCTAGACGTGCTGTATTTTTCGGTGCAGCATCATCAAATTCAAAGCCTGAGTATTTTTGTAGCATCTCCCAGTCACCTTCCTCCTTTAACTCATCGATGATGTTATAAGTCGGAGCTGTCACTACGAGTGGCGCTTGGAACTCAACTTTGCCATGCTGATTTTCTAAGTTTTTGAGCATCTGTGAGACTATCTTCAGATCTCCCTTATGCACCATACATGATCCTACGAAACCAAGGTCAACGTGCTTTTCTCCACCGTAGAAATCAAGTTCACGGATCGTGTCGTGGGTGTAACGCTTCGATACATCATCATTGTTTACATCAGGATCGGCAATCATTGGCTGGTCGATGATGTCAAGGTCCACCACCATTTCAGCGTGGTACTTCGCATTCGCATCTGGCGTAAGTGGAGCCACTTCACCTGAGCGAATGTCAGCGATACGCTTATTCGCCTTATCGATGAGGCCCTGAAGAACTTGTTTTTCGTTATCCATGCCCTTATTAATCATGATTTGAATACGACCTTTAGCGATCTCAAGGGACTCAATCAATGTCTCGTCTTGTGAGATACAAATAGAAGCCTTCGCTTTCATCTCTGCGGTCCAATCGGTAAAGGTAAATGCCTGATCTGCTGGAAGTGTGCCGATGTGCACCTCGATGATTCTGCCTTGGAAGACATTGTCTCCAGAGAACTTTGTCAGCATTTGTGCCTGAGTGGCGTGCACCACGTCACGGAAGTCCATGTGATCTTTAAGCTCTCCTTTAAAGGTAACTTTAACTGATTCAGGGATCGGCATCGTAGCTTCACCTGTAGCGAGAGCTAGAGCAACGGTGCCTGAGTCAGCGCCAAAAGCCACGCCTTTAGACATTCTTGTGTGTGAGTCTCCACCAATGATGATATCGCGATCATCCACAGTCAGGTCATTGAGCACCTTATGGATCACGTCTGTCATTGCGTGGTATTCCCCTTCTGGATCTCGTGCTGTGATAAGCCCGAAATCATTCATGAACTTCATCAACTTCGGAATATTTTCCTGCGCTTTCTTATCCCATACCGAAGCTGTGTGACAACCAGACTGATACCCAGCATCCACGATCGGAGAGATCACAGTCGCAGCCATCGATTCTAGCTCCTGAGAAGTCATTAGCCCAGTTGTGTCCTGAGAGCCTACTACGTTGACCTCGACTCTTACATCAGACCCAGCGTGTAGTGTCACTCCAGGAGTGGAACCAACTACATTGCGGTTAAAGATTTTCTCTACAGCAGTTAAACCTTGGCCAGAATGAGAAATCTCTTTGGCTGGAGCAAATACAGAAACCAACTCTATTCCGAGTGCTTTTGCTGCAAATGTTTGAAGCTTTTTACCAAAGACAATCGCGTATGATCCACCTGCTTTAATGAACTCCATTTTTTGTGGTGTGAGCGCACTGGAAATATCCGCGAGTTCTTTGTCACCATTGTAGAGTTTTTTCTTCTTGGTGTTAATAGTGAGAACTGTTCCTGTCTCGACTGAATAAGTCTGCTCTAATACTGGCTCACCATCTTCATTCATGACGGTATTCCCCTCAGCATCTTTTTTCTTCACCCAGTTTTGAAGATCAATCCCGATCCCCCCTGTGACTCCAACAGTCGTGAGGAAAATAGGTGAAATTCCATTCGTTCCTGCAACAATAGGAGCGATATTAATAAATGGAACATAAGGGCTGGCCTGCATGCCTGTCCAAAGAGCCACGTTGTTAACCCCTGACATTCTAGAAGAGCCCACGCCCATCGTTCCTTTTTCAGCGATGAGCATCACTCGCTTATTTGGGTGCTCTGTCTGAAGCTCCTTAATCTCATTCTGTCCCTCAGGTGAAATGAGGCATTGTCCGTGAAGCTCGCGGTCAGAACGTGAGTGCGCCTGGTTCCCCGGAGAAAGAAGATCGGTAGATATATCACCAATTCCTGCAATGTACGTGACAACCTTAATCTCCTCCTGAACTTCAGGAAGCTTTGTGAAAAATTCTGCTTTCGCGTAGCTTTCGAGAATTCCCTTAGCTGCTACATTCCCAGCTGCTAGGCCTTGCTCTAGTCGCTCCATATCCGCTTCATAGAGGAACACCTGCGTCTTTAAGACCTCACTCGCCTGCGCTACGATTTTGGCATCATCAGAGAGTGCTAGATCTAGCAGCACATCAATCGATGGTCCACCTTTCATATGCGATAAAAGCTCAAAGGCAAACTTTACAGAAATCTCCTCAAGAACCACTTCTCCGAGAATCACTTCCTTTAGAAACTTAGCTTTTACGATGGCCGCACCGGTCGTCCCAGGGATCACATTATAAATAAAGAAGTGTAGTGCCTGCTTACGATCAGCATGCTCTACATCTTTGATTTGGCTTACGATTTCAGCTAAGAGTTCCTCACCGTCAATCGGCTTTGGTGCTAGTCCATCGCTCTTACGCTCCTCAATTTCTTCCAAATATTCTTTATACAGGTTCATGCTGCCTTGGAGTGTCTATTTAAAGCCTTATTTTTCAAGCAATTTTTACATTTCTGGAGGCCATAATTAGCTTCTTTTAAGGAGAGCGTGCTTCTCACCTATTAAAGAGCCTTAAAGACGGGGGAAAACACGCCCCCAAAGAAAACCATAATCCTCTCACTATAAGAGAATTAACTTATTCACCAACACCCCTTCCTCATTCCCTAAAATGAGGAAAGAACTCTCAGCTAGTATTTTCCACTCTTGATACCCGATTACCGAGTACACACCACTTTATTCATCTAATTCATGATCATTCCTCATGCTTTCTTTGAAAAAACAAGGCGATTGGGCTAGATTTTTAGAACCTCTATTAGAGCTCTAATGGATTCGCACGGGAAGAAATACTCCATGTGTTTTCTCTCTGAATTCTGAGCTGAAGCATCATAATAATGTGTGCATCT
>JALZVA010000097.1 GCA_023301335.1 Akkermansiaceae bacterium | reverse complement strand
GCACGTCCATACATGGCCTGGTGCTCTTGAGTCATTGAGATACTGTATCTGCCCTTCGTTGGCTTCACTTCTGCACCTGCAACAAAATACTCACCTGCCTTACGCACATGGTATGCATCAAATCCTCTATTTAGTCCGACTGGGCTCACCGTGCGTGTTCCCGTCTTACGCCATTCTGCATCAAGCTTTCCATACCAATCAGGAGCCTCACCACTATAATCACTGGCAAACACTGCACCAGGGATAGAAAATTCATCTAACCAGAACTCGTCATAGCCCTGACCGTATCCCATAGGGACGGCAACCGTGTGTTCAGCCATTCCGAAAGCGATGATCACAGGAATGCGGAGTGTCTGTCCATCCTTCAGCTTAATATCGACCAAGCGACCAGAACGGAAGTGCGCCTCCCCTTCTGGGCCTACGCCACCATTTGGTGAACCGTCGATCCCGAGTAAGCCACCTGCACCTAAAAGGTCAGATTTTTTGCCACGAACTTCAAGCTCGGAAGCTTCTTCATCTTCGTCAAAAATACCAAGTTGAGTCGCTGTAGCTGGGGACATCCAAGCTGCATTATCCCAGACAGTCTTTACGATCGGATCTGGAGCTTCTTGGAGCCATGCGTTGTTAATGTAACGACCATCAAACACAGAGTGGTCTGTGGTGAAAACGACATCGATAGCTGTCTTACTCACCTCTGGTGCGGCAGTCAATACGGCTGCGCCACCCTTTGCTTTAGCAACCTTATAGCCTCCGCCAAAGAAACCTTCGCGGCGTGCTTTCATCCAGTTCTCACCCGTTGCACCTGCAGATTCTGCGGTCTTCTGCACTGCTGCGTAGGCAGGAGTTTCCGCTCCTTCTACAAGGCTATCAAATAATACAGCATCTTTTTGGAGTGCTAAAAACAGCTCAAGGTCAACGACGCCACCGTAAAGTGGCTGAATCATCGGCTGCACAAGTGTGTACACCCCATCAAAGGTTCTAGTATCTCCCCATGATTCGAGGAAATGCGCTGCTGGCGCATGGTAGTCCGCAGCTAAAGCTGTGTGGTCAGTGCGCTCACCCCAATGGATTAGCTTTTTCCCAGCAGCCTGTGCTTTTTGAAGTGCTGCTTTGATCTCTGCACTGTCGTAAAATGGATTAGCAGGAGACATCCAGAAAATCACATCACTGGAGCACGCTTCTTCTAGGTTAGAGAGTAATGACTTCGTCGCTGCACGCTCGTCACTCTTATAGGCCTTGAGAATAGAATTGTAAGCCTGAAGCTGTTTATTCAGAGTCGTTACCGCATTCTGGAGGTTTACTCCATAGCGACCACCGAGGAGAATCACGGACTCACCTTTGGCACCCTTAAGGTCTGCCACGCAGTGTGTGATCCAGTCATTCTGCTTTTTCTCCTTCTCATTCGAAGAGGCAAGCTCTTCACCTGCGAACGCCTTCTGAAGTTTCAGGATAAACCCTTCCATCTGACTAGGAGCCAAACGTAAACGGTGATCTGCAATCCCGCCAGTGAGAGAGAACACACTCTCCACCATGTAAGTACGGTTCAATTCCTCTTCCGCGCGCTTCTTGATAGCAGCATTGTCTCTCCCGTTTAAATACGGGTCAAACTCACCTGTCTTAGGATCTATCCCACCTTCAGGCTGACGGTTTTGGTAAAATTTCGTGGTCGGTCCACGCTGCTCAAGCTCTACAAAATCACAGTCGAGCGAGAGAATACGGCGCGCTTTATCAAAATCAACAGCAGAGAGAATCCCCTTACCGTCAGATTCATAACGACACTCAGGAGCCAGCGGCTCATATGTGTAGGCAGCACCACCAAGCTCTTTCACAAGGCGTGAACGCGTAGGGGAAACATCATCACCAAACACAAAGGAAGCCTTCTTCCCCTGAAGACTCGTAAGTGCCTCCTGGAACGCAGCACGGGAAAGAGTCTCTCCCTTAGCTAAAAATTCCTTAGAACGTGCTGGATCGTAAAGGTTTAAAATCGCTGCCTGAGCAAATGCGTCTGTCCCGCTAGATGCAGAGTGAAGCTTATTTGGCTCTAGCTTTGTAGGACGCCCTTCATAGGTCGTCGCCACCAATGGAGTCGCTCCAGTGCCACGTGGCATCGCTGTCGCATAGTAAAGTGCCTTCCCCGGAACCTGCCACTCTGGCTGATGCACATGCGGTACCACCTCAGTCTCTGGGCGGCGGCATGAGGCGAGCCCAAACCCAGCGAGTGCAGTCGATGCACCCATGAGCTTGAGGAAGTTACGACGAGATTTCTCAGCATCATCACTGTCGTGCATGATTTCAGCAGATACAGGAAATTCACGCTCCAGCATTTGCTGAAATTCCTCAGAATTTTCTAACTGACCTTCACTACGCCATGCAGTCGAGCCCTCTGCTTGAGGTGCTTCTGGATGTGTCCACTTGCGTTTCATCTTCGTTAAATTTGGTTATGTTCTGAGGTTGAAATTAGTTATGACAAGTCTGGCAGCTGACCTTCGCATTAATATGATGCGATTCCTTTAAATAGATACCCAATGACTTCTGGAAAGAGGATGGAGAACTACGCTCGGTGAGGGCGACGCTCTGCTTCCCTTCAGCTGCGCGTTTTTCATGCCACGTATTAAGCTTTTCTAGCATCTTTTCATTTTCTGGCTTAGTGAGGTACACCTTAGCTGTCCAGTCGAGATCATACACATACTCCACAGGGCGGAGGTGCTTCTCCGGGTTTCTGTGACAGTCTAAACAGAAGGCCATCGTGTGGGCCTTCGATTTATACACCACGCGCGTCTTGTGCATGTCACCATGACAAGAGAAACAAGAAACCCCACGGTTTACGTGTGCTGAGTGATCAAATTTCACATAGTCAGGAGAGTCCCAAACTTTTACCCAGCGAATCGGCTTTCCGCTTTCTAGGGCATCACGGAGAGCTTTAAGCTTAGGAGAATTATGCTTCACTCCTACATTGTTTGCCGCACCAGCTGCGTGGCAGTTCGCACACACATTGGCAGAAGGAAGATTCGCGTGGCCGGACTTATCCACGAAGCTGTGACAGTGGCGGCAATCCATCCCTACGACACCAGCATGTAAGGCGTGGTCATAAGGAATAGGCTGATCAGGCTGATAGCCTACCGCTAAAGTTTTATCAGTCGCGTAGTAGCTTACAGCTAATGCTACACCAGCAACTGCCGTTCCGATACAGATCGCTATTTTAAAAGGTAGGAAATTTGCTGAGCTTGGAAAGAGATTGGCCATTATCTTTGTCTGTCTAACACTTAGGCTGTGATCGCTTGTGAAATTTTTCACAAGCTCACCGAAAAAAATTAGAACAATCTCATCCGGCGGGCGGTAGCCTACCTAATCTGCTAGTCCTGACAATGCTAAAAGCACCCCCTTGGCAATTTTTTTTATTTATTGAATACAAATACAAATCATGAACACCACTAATGAGAAAGTGTCTCAATAAAATTCGCCATGTTTGGTCGCTCAGCCTCCCCAAGACAAGGGCTCTTCTCCCTTATAGCTACTAAGTAAAGTACGTGTCTTCATGCTGATAAGGTGGGGCACAACAACAGAGAAACGTTAACGCCGAAACCGCTGTTATTTGATGCCACGCCTCTCTCGGGATCAAGACTGCGTCTCCCACTGAAACCTTCTTAATCTCTCCATCAATCTCCATCTCCCCTTCCCCCTCAAGGATGAAATAAAATTCCTCACTCACCTTATGATAATGCCTGGCCGTTTGGCACCCCACAGGCAAACTGGCCTCCGCTAAACTCTGTAACGCAACAGGCGCATTAGTCCCATCTAAAATACTCCGAATAGCACTCCCGTCCTTAGTGGTAAAAGGCTTCTGATCTCTAATATTATTTACATGCATATCCCTATTTGATCGAAAAAATCTTACTTCAGTAACATTTAAGTTTTAGTGATTTTTTACTTCCCAAAGTGGCGGCTCACCATTTTCCTTAAGTTGTTTAGCTTGGAGGATCTGGAGGAAATAGTCGCCTTTTAGGGGTGTTTCTAGACCTTCGTTAATTTCGAGTGGCTCTTGAACAGATTGCCACCAAGCTTCGTATTTATCTTGAAGGCCTTTGACGACTTCAGGGTACTTTGCGGCAAGGTCGTTTTCCTGCATGAGGTCGTTAGCAATGTCGTAAAGGTGTTTATTTTGGACGAGGCGCCATTTTTGGGTACGAACCGCGCAAGC
>JALZVA010000096.1 GCA_023301335.1 Akkermansiaceae bacterium | reverse complement strand
CCGAATTAAGTTGATTTTATCTCTCTAGCCCCTAATTTCCTTAGCACAATGAGTGATATTCAAGACATCAAGATTACTATTACCACTAATAAGGGCGACATCGACATCACTGTCTTTGCTAGCCATGTTCAGGTAACTTCAGCCAGTTTTCTTAACCTCGCGTCACGCGGCTACTACGATGGACTTACGTTCCACCGTGTGATTGCGGACTTCATGATCCAGGGTGGTTGCCCAGATGGTTCTGGAATGGGTGGCCCTGGCTACAAATTTGAGTGCGAATGCAAGCCTGAGCTTACGCACAGTAAGCCTGGTATCCTTTCTATGGCGAATGCTGGGAAAAATACGAACGGTTCACAGTTCTTCATCACGCACGTGCCAACTCCACACCTCGATGGAAACCACACTGTATTCGGTGAGGTGACTCAGGGACAAGACGTAGTGAATAGCATCGAAGGTGGTGACACTATTGAGAAGTTCACAATTCATGGTTGCACAGACGCTCTCTTTGCGGATCAAGCAGATAGAATCGCTGACTGGAACAAGGCCATAGGCTAAGTTCTCCAATTTTTATTTTTTAAGAAAGCTCCCTTCGCCTCTGGCAGGGAGCTTTTTTCATGCCTGCTTACTCTCCCTCTTCTTCAGACTCAGTACCGAATCCTGTCAACCACTTAAGGTCTTCAAGGATCAGGTAAATACTCGGCACTAAAACCAAGGTGATACATGTGGCGAATAGAATGCCAAAGCCTAGAGAGATCGCCATCGGGATCAAGAACCTTGCCTGCATGTCAGTCTCTGTAAGCATCGGCATTAGGCCAGCAAAGGTGGTCAAGGAAGTCAGCATGATCGGTCTAAACCTACGTGCTCCGGCATTCCAAACAGCATCGAGCATTGAACCGCCTTCGCTTCTATGACGATTCACATATTCTACCAAGACCAAGCTGTCATTCACCACCACGCCAGCGAGAGCGATCAATCCGCAGACAGACATCACACTAAGGTCATATCCTAACAAAAAGTGCCCAATCACTGCTCCTACCATACCGAAGGGAATCACTGACATGATAATTAAAGGCTGTAGATAAGATTTCAATGGGATGGCGATCAGGATATACATCAAGATGAGGGCGAAGATAAACTTCACGCCCATTTGATTTAAACTTTCCGCTTGGTCTCTTTGCTCACCTTGGAAGCTCCAGCTGACACCCGGAAATTTTGCAGAAAGATCATCTAACACATCTGCTTGAAACTCTTGGACAATTTCATTGGCATTTGCACCCGTGCTACGATCTACGTCTGCGCTAAGTTTGATTGCTCGGTTTCCATCGATGTGATGAATCGTTGCCTGCCCTCTAGAGGGAGAACCTGTCACGATAGAGGCTAGAGCGACCTCTTCGTTTTCCCTGCTACGCAATTTCATCTTCTCCAAGGTGTCCAAAGACTCGCGCTGTGTTTTAGGAAACCTAACCATGACCTTGACCTCATCTCTACCCCGCTGAATCCTCTGAACCTCCGCTCCGAAAATTGCTGCACGTACTTGCCTAGCCACATCTTGGTGCGTGAACCCGAGCGCCTTACCTGTTGCCGTGATATCCTCACTCGTGTAGGCGATCTCACGCTTACCCAGTCGATCATCTGTGTAAATATCCTTCATGCCCTCAATTTTTTTAAGTTCCTCTACGAGGTAATTAGAGGCGGCCTTCACCTGCTCTAACTGCTGACCTGTTATTTCGATATCCAAAGCATTCCCACCTGCTGCGGTCTCTTGCTTAAAGGCTACTGAGACGGCACCAGGAATACCCCCAATTTCTTCCCGCCAGATATTGATGAGTCGCTCTGCGGAGAGACCTGGTCTATCAACTGCTGCCGCTAGTTCCACCGTCACTTCTCCGATGTGAGAACCGGTTGGAGACCCACCTGTACCAAAGCCTGTCACAAAAGGTTGAGAGCCGGCACTGGCAAGCACATTGATGATCGCAGGGTTTCCATGTTTATCTTTATAATCTTCACCTAGCTTACGTGCTGCTTCCTCAATCTGCCTCACCGCTTGCTCAGTGGTTTCAAACTTCACTCCAAAAGGCATTTCAATTTTCACAGAAATGATATCCCCTTCTACCTTTGGCATGAACTCGAACTTCATCTTGGTTTGCGAAAGCATTCCCGTCAGTCCAAATACGGCAATAAAACCTACTAGAACTACATAGCGGTATTGCAAGCAGAGTCGCAGCGCTGGGCGATACAAATGCTCTACACACCATTCTAAACCATCGGCAAAGGCGTGCTGCACTTTACTTATAAGGCCGAGTTTTTCATTTTCCTTTCTAGGCTTCAGTAGTGCTAGGTGAGCGGGTAAAACCAACTTCGATTGGATCAATGAAAACGCTAATACGGGAATAACAATGTAGGGAATGTTAGGCCAAATTTTTCCTGATACGCCATCTAAGCCAATCATTGGGGTGAAGGCTGCCATCGTCGTAAGAATACCAAATATCACCACCACGCCCACTTCATGCGTCCCCTTCCACGCAGCCTCACGAGGGTGCATCCCTTTACGTATCATGCCGTAGACATTTTCTCCCACAACAATCGCATCATCGACCACAATTCCCAATACAAGGATAAAGGCGAATAGAGAGATCATATTGATCGACACTCCTAGCTCAGGCATCAAGAAGATACCTCCTGCAAAAGAGACGGGGATTCCTAGGGCGACTAAGCCAGCGAGACTTGGTCGAAGAAACAGAGCTAAGACAATAAATACTAAGAGTAAGCCTATCGTCATACTCCGCATCAGCAGATTGATACGTCCATTTAACCACTTACTAGAATCATTCCATACCTCTAGGGAGATCCCTTCTGGCATCCGTGAGGGAGCGATCCTCTCTACATAATCTTTTGCTATAGCAGCTATCGCTAAGGTGTCATCGTCACCAGAGGCAAACACATTCACTAAGGCAGTGCGGCGTCCATTAAGCTGTGTAGAGATCTCTACATCTTCAAAGCCATCTACCACGCTGGCTATGTCCCCCAGCTTCAGGGTGGAACCATCTGGATTTGCCACGATATCAACAGAGGCAAAGTCTTCTGCTTGATAAAGCTTTCCCTGCACCCGAATCAGCACATCACCACTGTTAGACTTGATCGAACCGCCAGGAAGATCAATCGATGACTGACGGAGTTTCTCCGCTACTTCGTCAATAGTCAGATTATACTGACGTAATTTCCCCTCACTTATTTCAATAGAAAGTTCCAAAGGCTTCACTGCTGCTAGTTCCACCTCTGAGATTTTTGACTCTCCGCGCAGCATGGTTAAGAATGCCTGTTTCACTCCCTCAACGCTCTTTTTATCAGCTTTCTGAAGTTTATGTATCAACAGATCATCTCTTACTTTTTGTGCAATTTTACGCAGTGTGTATTCATCTGTTTCCCCAGACACAGCCACACTTAAGACCTGTGTTTTTAAAACAAATTCCTCATAAATCGGTTTTTCTGCTTCCTCAGGAAAAGTCGATATTCCGTCGATCTTCGACTTTACATCATCCATGACCTCACGCACGGCATAGCCATTCTCCACTTCTACCGTGACGGCTCCCAAACTCTCTGAGGAAGATGAGGTGTAGCGTTTGATTCCTTCAATACTTCTAATGGCATCTTCTATGGGAAGAATGATCCCCGTCTCCACTTCCTCTGGTGAGGCATTTGGGAAAGGGACGGAAATGGCAATGGCGTCGAGAGCCAGGTCGGGAAAAACTTCTTTCTTTAACTTAAACCAAGTGGTGAAGCCTAATAGGATCACCACCAGCATTAAAAAATTTGCGGCAACGTGATTCTGACTAAACCATTTGATTTGCTTCTCCATAATGAATGATTGTGTTTCAGGTTTACCCTTGTGGCTTGGCACCCTCTTTCATCTCACCTTGTTCCTCTTGCTCGTTTTCCGTGGCGATTTCTACATACATCCCATCTACTGGTGTTTCCAAAGGGCTGATCACGATCAGCTCCCCAGCTTCTACACCTTCCACGATTGCGTAATCAGGATTAGTATAAATCACCTGCACAGGACGTATTCTTAGCTTCTGCTCGCTATCTACGATATGCACTTTATCCGCCAGTTGCACTGCGTCTCTTGGGAGTAGCATCACACTCTCTCGATGCTCCGCTTCAATTTTTGCATCTATAAAGAGGCCGACTGGAGGAAGTTGGAAATTCGGTTGATCCATATTCGGTTGGATCTCTGCAATAATCGGCAGGGTAAGAGTCGATTGGTCAACTGTGCCTTCGCTGCGGATGAAGTTTGCTTTCCAATGTAGGGTGCTACCACTCATTGAAGTAATTAATTGGATCGGTTTACTCTTTTCCTTAATCAGTGAAAAATCATTCAAGGTCACAGGCAGACGCACCTGTAAAACACCAGCTGAATGCCCCTCTAACAAAGGTGACCCCACCGTCACGAAATTCCCTATTTCTATAAATTTTTGCCCAACTTTAATATCATAAGGGGCAATGATACTGGTTTTTTCTACATCGCGTTCGGCTTTCTTGATCGATTCCTTAGCCTGCTCACGGCTCGCCTTCGCTGCCTCTACTCTTGCCTCAGCACTGAGTATCTGAGGAATACGTGCAACGAGCTCAGAAGGTTTACCTTTTCCGAGACGTTTCCACTCGCGTAAATTTTTCTCCGCCATCGCCTTCTCTTGAATCAACATCAACTGAGCATCAGCGATAGAGGAGCTTGCGCTTGCCTGAGCAGATTTAGCATTTGCCAGAGCGGTGCGGTAATCTGCATCATCAATGGTGGCAATAATCGTGCCTTTTTTAATCACCTCCCCCACTGCCAAATTCTCTGTCACACTTTTGACCACGCCCGTTAGTTCTGCTGCAATTTGCGCTTTCCTAACAGGTTCAACTCTTCCATTGGAATCGATGTAGATGGTGAATGGCTGTTTTTCAGCAGTGATCACACGCACTTTTGTCACCAGTTTTTCAGGCTCTTTTTCTTGCGGCATATTACGCGTATTCCACAACCAGAATCCTGCTAATGTACTAAGTGCTAAAATAGCGACGATCAGAAAGATCGACGTAATGAGTTTTCTTATATGCATATTTCTATTTCTCTGAGATTTTAAATGCACCTCCAAGTGCAAGGTGTAAGCTAACACGTGTGTCTGCGCGAAGGCGGCGTAGTGAGGCAACTTGCGAAGCGATATCCAACTGGCTTCTCTGTGCATTAAACAGGCTGAGTGCATCCCCAACTCCAGCGGCGTAATCTTCCTCGGCAGCTTTAGCAGCCTCTTCAGCCAGCTTCAGAGCCTTTTTATAATCCACAATTCGCTTATATAGCCAGCGCTCCCCTGCGAGAGCCGCCTCTACCTCCCCAAAGGCATTCAACACAGTTGATTGGAGTGCTGCGAGTGCTTGCCTTTCCGCAGACTTTCGTTTTTCTAACTCCGCCTTCACCCTTCCTCCTGTTAGGATCGGTTGAGCTAAGTTCGTTGCCAAAGACCACACGCCAAAATTAGATTGAAGAATATCTGATAACTGAGGTGCGGATGTCCCCGCTGAAGCAGTGAGAGGAAAACTAGGATAGACGGCGAGTTTTGCCTGTTTAATCAATTTCCCTTGTGAGGCTAATCTCCGCTCAGCAGCAATGATATCAGGACGGCGTAGCAAAAGCTCAGATGGAAGCCCAACAGGTGGAGCGGCCCCAATCGTCGGTACTTGACTTCTCCCTTTTATCTTCGCTGCAGGATATCTCCCAGTGAGTAATTCTAGCTGTCGCTTAGCAGCATCTACTTCTCCCTTACGCTGAGATACCAATGCCTCAGTCGTCGCTACATCTGTCTGAGCAAGTCTGAGATCCGATGACGAGCCTCCTTCCCCGGCAATATCTTGTTCAAAGCGCTGCTGGATCACGAGCACGGTTTCCTTCCTTATCTTCAAGCCTTTCTCAGCGATTGACAACTGCTCCCGAGCCTCTGCAAGAGCGAACCATGCACGGCAAACATTAGCTGCTAACAATGCCTTTGCTCCATTGAACTCAGCTTCTTGTGCTTGAAATTCTCCAATCGATGCAGACTGACCAGCGCGAATAAAGCCCCACACATCTGGCTCCCAGTTGACATCAAACGATAAGGAACTTGGTGTCGAAATTCCAGAACTGGCAAAATCACCAATGAAAAAATTATTCTTATTCCGATTTCTAGAAATATTTAAATCTACTGTTGGTCTTACAGCTACTCCCGCGAGAGGGATATCCCTTCTAGCCTGCTCGATCCGCTCTTTCGCC
The DNA here is from genome assembly GCA_023301335.1 of Akkermansiaceae bacterium. GTDB lineage: Bacteria > Verrucomicrobiota > Verrucomicrobiia > Verrucomicrobiales > Akkermansiaceae > Rubritalea. The sequence goes on along the minus strand of JALZVA010000096.1, from coordinate 17,082 downwards.
GCTGCCATATCTGGAGTGGAATTTATCGCGATACTTACCAAGCGATCCAGTTCTTTATCTTTAAAGCGTTTCACCCAATTATGGTCGATCCCAGCCTTTGCCTCAGGAGTCGCTGCCCAACGCTGAGGAGCCATCTCTTCCACCTTCTCTATACTCGATGATGGTGCTGTGACCGAACAGGATAGAGAAAGGAATGCTAGGCATACGGAACAAATATAAAGCTTCATATTATTATTCGTTAGATTCTGCTAACAGCCCTCCCATGCAGTAGTCCACTACGCGGTTTAATGTCTTCTCAGCATTCATCACCTCTACCTTTACTTGACTGTAGTTACTCAACCTCTCTGAAAAAAGTAAAGTGTGCGCCACTGCTCCAAAACTAAAGTGTAAACGATAAAGCACGAGATCAGGTGTGAGTTGCGGTAGTGAGCGGGTCAATTCTTTGATATAAAAACCTAACACATCTCGCATTTGTAATTCTATTTGCGAAGGAAGTGCCTGTCCCTTATCCCCCATACAGCGTCCCATGATTTTCCCAAATAGGTCATTCCTCAGTGAGCTGCTATGCATTCGCTCAATCATGGGTTTCATAAAGGCGTTTAGTAAATCTCTTACCGGTACCGGATCAGGAGCATGATGTTCCACTAGTATTTGTAACTCCTTTACCCGAGCTTCGTTCACAGGAGTGATATGCAGGGTGATCACTTCGTCTGCCAGTGCCTCTTTACTCCTGAAGTAATAGTTCACTGATGCCACATTTGCCTCTGCTGTATTCGTAATATCCCGCAGAGAAACATCATAAAACCCTTTTTCTGCAAAGAGCTTTTCAGCAGCCGACACTAGCCTATCACGTGTTCCTAAATCTTTCTTTACCGCTTGCACCATATTCGCCCTTAATCATTTCTCACTTCTGAGTGACCATACATTATCTCTCAGGGAAGTCTAATCAAGCGGAAGATTAAAGCAATTGATTAAATTCAGAATACTTTCTTAATCCTCTTTAAAAAGGGGCATAAAAAAACCTCCACCGAGATCACTCAGTGGAGGTTAATAAAAAAATCTATTCTTTAGTTAGATGAAGAAGAGAATGAAGCCTGAGTTCCTGATGAACCTTTCTTAGACTTCTTGATCCAGCTCATTGTGCCACGAAGACGCTCGCCCACTTTTTCGATCTCGTGCTTAGCTTGATCCTTACGAATCTTATTAAAGTCCTTACATCCGTTCTGGTATTCAGCCATCCACTCTTTCGCCCACTTACCGTTTTCGATACGCTTGAGCTGAGCAGCCATACGCTTCTTCACAGACTCGTTGATGATCTTAGGGCCTACTGTTACGTCACCGTATTCAGCAGTCTCAGAAATAGAGAATCTCATTCCAGCAATGCCAGACTCGTTCATGAGGTCAACAATGAGCTTAAGCTCGTGAAGACACTCGAAGTATGCCATCTCTGGCTGATATCCAGCTTCCACAAGAACTTCGAAGCCAGCCTTTACGAGTGCTGAAGCACCACCACAAAGCACTGTCTGCTCACCGAAGAGGTCAGTTACAGTTTCCTCACGGAAGTTTGTTTCAAATACACCTGCACGTGAACCACCGATGCCTTTTGCCCAACCAAGAGCAATCGCCTTAGCCTTGCCATCTGCATCGTTGTCGATAGCAATGAGTGTAGGAACTCCCTTACCTGCTTCATACTGTGAACGCACTGTGTGACCAGGTCCCTTAGGAGCAACCATGATTACGTTAACCGTCTTAGGCACAGTGATGAACTTAAAGTGAACCGCAAAACCGTGTGCAAAGATAAGCGTTTGTCCTTTGCGAAGGTTAGGAAGAATCTCTTTTTCGAAAACTTCAGGGATCACTGTGTCAGGAAGAGCGATCATGACTACGTCACACTTCTTCACTGCTTCAGCAGTTGTAGCTACATCGAAGCCTAGCTTCTTTGCCACTGCGCATGACTTTGACTTAGCATAAAGACCGATGGTGACATCGCAACCACTGTCCTTAAGGTTAAGAGCGTGTGCGTGTCCTTGTGAACCGAATCCGATTACCGCAAGCTTCTTACGCTTAATTGAAGCGATCTTGCAGTCCTTGTTAGTGTAAATAGTAGCAGCCATTTAATAATCTGGTGTTGATTTGTTTTGTCTCTTCAAAAGTCTTTAACGACGAGAAGGTCGAGGGAAATTGCAAAGTTTTCACTAAATCGTCAAGACAATCACCTGTCTTTTTAACGATTTGGCAAGATAGCTCTGCAAAAAATGCTTAGAGCTTAGAATTCTCCCGTAATTATTCCTCTTGCTCCCCCTTAAAATAAGAAGTTAATTCTTTATATGATTGTGTCTTAATCTTTTTTACACGCTTCCACGATAGCCTCTACAAAGCCTGGGATATTATGCTCACGAGCTTCGATATGCGGCACCATCTTCATCCCCGCAAGAGCGGTCGAGGTGACCGGGCCGATCGATGCGATCTGGCAATGCTCTGGTAATGGAAGGTTCAGAGCCTGGAAATTTTCTGCTGCGGATGCACTGGCAAAGGTCACGATATCCGCTCCTTCTTCGGTGATCATCTTCACAGCCCCCGTTGGGTCTTCTGTTTCCATTACCGTTTTATAAGCAATACAGTCATCAACGATTGCGCCAAGTGATCCGAGGCCATCACTCACTACTGGGCGAGCATCTGCTGGGCGTACCCAAAGAATCCGCTGGTTTTCAATACTCTGCTCAGAGGCAAAGGTTTTTACTAGTTCTTCCGCCACGTGCTTTTCTGGCATCAGATCGACACCTAGGTGGTAGTCATTAATCTTACGTTTTGTGCCTGGGCCGACGGCTGCAATACGCACTCCGCCAATACTTCTGGCATCGCCATACACGGCGTAAAACGCATCAAAGAATTTATCTACTCCATTAGGGCTGGTGAAAACGAGCCAATCGTATTCATGTGCAGTCGTCACCAACTCAGCAAAGCCTTCTTTGTCATCTGGGTGTTCGATGCGGATCGTCGGGAGCTCAATTACATCAGCACCTTTATCAGCGAGTAGTTTACTCATCTTCCCTGCCTGTGGGCGTGTGCGGGTTACGACGATACGTTTCCCGAGAAGTGGCCGTTTTTCAAACCAGTTAATTTTCTGACGTTCTTTCACCACGTCACCGATTACTGCCACTGCTGGTGACTTGAAGTTCGCCTTCTGTGCAATCTCCGTAATGGTCGATAAGGTTCCTTCGATGGTGAGGTGTTTTCCTGTGGTGGCCCATCTTGTTAGAGCAATCAGTGTGTCTGGTGCTGCCCCTGATTCGATCAAGGATGTAGTGATTTCACCAAGTCTGGCGACTCCCATGACAAACACCTTGGTACCAGGTGCTTCGGCAAGTTGCTTATAGTCGATCGTAGATTCTCCCTTGGTCGGGTCTTCATGCCCTGTGAAGATGGTTAACTGAGTGCAATGGTCCCGATGGGTGACAGGGATTCCTGCGTAGCATGGCCCTGCGATGGTGGATGAAATACCAGGGACGATCTCAAACTCAACACCCGCTTCCGCTAGCTCAGCGGCTTCTTCACCCCCACGTCCAAAGATCATTGGGTCCCCACCTTTGAGGCGGACTACCATTTTTCCTTCTTGGGTTTTTTCTACTAACAGCTGATTCAGATCTCCTTGAGGGATGGCATGATCAAGTGCACGCTTCCCAGCATAGATCTTTTCACAGTGCTCTGGTGCCCAGCTGAGTAGCTCAGGAGAACTTAGCGCATCATAGACTAGCACGTCGGCATTCTCGATGCATTCTTTAGCTTTCAGAGTGACTAGGCCGATGTCTCCTGGACCAGCTCCTACAAGGTAACATATTCCCGTTTTTTTCATGATAGTGATTGGTAAAGTTGTGTGGCTACGGCCTCTGGGCCTTGCCGCTCTCCAGAGAGCTCAGCGGTTTTTGGTTCTTCGTGTCCATCTTCATCGAACACGATCGCTTCCATGAGTAGTTTTTCACCAAATAAGTGTGTGGAAACTCCAACAGGAGTGTGACAGCCGGCATCTAACAGATGTAAAAATTTACGCTCGGCAGTGATCCTAATGAACGTATCTTGGTGGCAGATCGCTTGCACACAGGCCTTTGTCTCTGCATCATCGATTCGAGTTTCTATCCCAACTGCGCCTTGCCCAGCTGCAGGAAGAAACTGCTCAGGGTCAAGGATGGCGCCAAACACACTCCCTGCTTCAGTTTGCATCTCTCCTTCTGGATCATAACCAAGACGCTGTAATCCAGCTTCGGCAAGGATGATGGCATCCATCTCTGAAGACTCGGCGAGTTTACGTAATCGGGTCGGCACATTCCCACGGATATCTACTAACTTAAGATCAGGACGCATCCACTGAATCATGCGCTGCCTCCGCACACTACTGGTGGCGACACAAGCTCCTTCAGGTAAAGCTGCTAGTCCTCCCACCAGCTTACTCACTAAGATATCGTTTACCGCTGCTCGCTCGAGTACAGAAGAAATCTCAAATCCTTCCGGAAGCACTGTCGGAACATCTTTTAAGCTATGCACAGCAAGATCTATCTCTCCAGCTTCAAGAGCGATTTCTAATTCCTTGGTAAATACTCCTTTATCTAACACACCTTCCACCTTTGCGACTTCGCTTAGCGCCACATCCGTGCGCCTATCTCCTGTGGTAGTGATGACCTTCCTTACGATCGTTTTATCAGGGAATGCCGTGCGTAAAAGCTGCTCCGTCATTTCTGCCTGGACGAGTGCTAGGGCACTACCTCGGGTTCCGACTATTAATTGGTCCTTCATTATAAGAGTATTTTTTCCACCTCAGTTTCAATAATTTCTATACAGTAATCGACCTGTTCTTGGCGTTTACTTTTTCCTTCTTCAGCTAACTGCTGCAGACTATCTAAATCATACAGATAGACTTCCTCAATTTCCCCAACCTTGGGATCAATATCACGTGGGACAGCGATATCAATGAAGAATATTGGTCGGTATTTACGCTTTTTCCTCACTGCTTCTACATGCTCAGGAAGGATCACCGTGTGTGGTGCTCCAGTGGAGGACACAACGACATCAACTTTAGCTAAGACTTTATCAAATTCATCAAACTTCACGGCCTCACCTTTTAGTTCGTTGGCGAGGTCGACGGCGCGTTCATGCGAGCGGTTTGCCACGATGATGCTCTTTGCCCCACGGCTCCGAAGGCTCTGTGCAGTAGTACGGCTCATCTCTCCAGCTCCGACTACCATCACCTGACTATTCTTCAGGTGTCCAAAAATTTTCTCTGCAAGATCTACGGCAACTGAACCCACAGAAGTCTGCCCGATTTGAATTTGAGTTTGGTTACGGACTTTTTTACCCACCGAAAAGGATTTCTGAAAGAGTTTATTAAGGATCCCACCGGTGGCTTCCTTTGCATGTGCTTGGCGGTAAGCTTCCTTCACTTGCCCGAAAATTTCCGTTTCCCCGATGACCATGGAATTGATTCCCGAGACTACATTACAAAGGTGACACACGGCATGGGTGTCTTCTTTTGTATAAAAATGCTGGTCTAACTCTCTGCTCACTTTCTGCCCTGCTAGATGATGTTTCACAAAGTCATCTGCTTGTTCTACATTTTCTACAACTAGGTAAACTTCCATTCGGTTACAGGTCGAGAGCACCACCGCTTCTTCCACACCTTCAAGCTGTGCTATCTCTTTACTCACCTCTCCTTGCTGAGGTGCCGTTACGGCAAACTGCTCTCTCACTTCCACGGGAGCAGTCTCATGATTTAAACCTATACAATAGACTTTCATTTAGATTAGCGCAAAGGGAACAAGAGAGGCAAAAAACAATATCCCGCAGCACTTGGCAAATGATCTTGGCGTCATCCCTATGACTTCAGACCAAATAAGAAAACCAAGGTAAGCTACCCACACTCCCACAGCCGTCCACAAATGCGGACTATTAGAGGAGAAATTATGCATTTTAAAGCTACTGAGAATACCAGCAGTTAAAATCACTAATCCAACCCAAGTAAGCCGTTTTGAAAGTGCTATCAACTGAAACACTGGAGGCATATTCTTAAATAAGACACCCGTGAGTTTCTGCTTCTTTAGTTGTTTATCGAGAACTAAGAACATCACCGCAGCCACCATACCCAATGCTAAGGCTCCATAAGAAAGCACAGATAATGCCGCATGCAGCTCACCCCATGCATCGACCGACCCTTTCGTAATCCGCTCTGGAGAGGATTCTAATAATCCAGGAATCAATGCCACTCCTGTCATGATCGAAACTAAAGGCGTACTAAACAACCCTAAGAGAGAAACCCTATACGCGGGGCCTATAAACATGTAAAATAAGGTCAGCGACCACGCAATGAACATGAGGATCTCACCCCAGTCGCCTAACGGACATTTTCCCCGCATCTCTCCGCGAAAATAAAGAAATGCGCACTGAGCAATAAAGGCTCCAGTCATCAACACAATAGTCCAATGGGATTTTTTTCCTTTTCTTAAGGATAAAAACCCAAAAATTGCCGCCACTAATGCGAAACATAAGGATGCGGCATGTGCTCCTACTGAAGGTTCCATCTCGCCCTTCCTATGGTCGCAAAATGCTGAAAATGCAAGTTATTATAGCATCTCCCTCTTTACCCCACACGCTCTTACACGGACTTGGCTCTCTAATCCGTTAAAAAGTGATGTTTTAGAGCCTCGACAACTCCTTCTGAGACCTCGGCATCTGCCACATAGCCACCTTCTTCCCTCATTCGATTTTTCACTAATTCCACAGCATTCGAAGGACAGGCAAGGCGACCAGCATAACGCGGGTTAAGCATCCCAAGGTCATTTTCCCCATCTCCCATCGCAAAGGTATCCTCCACAGCCACTTCAAACCTCTCAGCCACATACTTCAGTGCTGTTCCCTTATGAAAATCGGCATGAGTGAAGCGTAAATAAATAGTACTCCGCAAATAATCTACTCCACTAACAGATTTTAACTCCATCTCGATATGCTGCACAATTCGATCCATTTCTTCCACCGAAGTTGCGACCACTCCAGCCTCATCGCCTTCTTCTGAAATCCACTCTGCTAAGGTCTGAGTCTGAACAAACTCTTTAAGACGCTGCATTAAACTAATTTCTCGATCATACATCTCACGATGCAGTTTTTCACACTTCCCATTCCACGATAGATCCGCTTCATAACCGTCCTCTTTTTTAAAAAACACCTCACGCTCCTTCACCACGAAAAAATCTGGTAAGGAGAGAAAACTCGCCTCTGCTAAGCCCTCCTGTAGCAGGTCATACGCGCGTCCTGTATTGATTCCCCAAAGTGCTCCATTACGTGAGAACTGCTCAATCAACTCCAAGCATTCCTGACTGACATAGGGCTTTTGAAAGGAACCATAAAGGGTGCCATCAAAGTCAAAGCTTAACAACTTACCTCCCAGAGTATTCATCGGATATCTGACTTCTGCCTGGGCTCCTCATCAAGCTCCTTGATTGTTCCCTGTAGAGCTTTCAGCTCGGGTATAAGGCCGTTAATTTCCTCACGATTTACATCTACTTTTTTACGCAGTTCTTTCTCTACTCCTCCTAACTGCTGGTAGAGTTTCTTATGCTTCTGGGCAATTTTATGTAAGGCAATCTGCTCTTTTTTCACATTCGCTATTTTTTCTTCGATCCCAGCATTTTTCGTCTCATAAGTAAGGGCTAATGCCTTGGCTTCCTCTGGATCCTCTTCAGCCTTTGCTTTCACCAAGTCTGATTGAAGCTCTCGTAAGTCTCCAAGATCATCTCTTAGGCTTAAGAGCTCGTTTTTATGCTCCGCAGCTTTAATTTGTGCCTGTGCGGCGAGGCTTATCTGTTCTACTAACAGCTGCTGTACTTTAAACCACTTCGAGTATCCTAGTTCTTCTAATTTTTTCTCGATCCGAACTCGGTGCATCACCTTATCGATCAACTCTTCTGCCCGCAAATGAGGAGCAGAGTATAAGGTCAAAAGAAAAACTACAAACAGCTTCATTACTCAACTGGGATAAACTCTAAGGATATATCCAAGGCTACAGCTGAATGCGTCAAGGCTCCTACTGAGATAAAGTCTACCCCTGTCTCTGCAATCTCTTTTATCGTTTCATGGGTCACTCCTCCACTCGCTTCTAACAGCACACTCCGATCTCCCCGCATTTCCACAGCCTTCAACAGCATCTCATTAGACATGTTATCTAACAAAATGTAAGTCACTCCTTCTAAATCCAAAAACGCCTCCACTTGTTCTAGTGTATCCGTCTCCAGCTCTACTTCGACATCTGGCTTATCCGTTTTAAGTTTATGAATAGCAGCCTGGAGCGACGCAATATCGTGCTGAGCTACCAAGTGATTATCCTTTACCATGGCACGGTCATACAAGCCCATGCGGTGATTACTCCCTCCACCGACGAGCACGGCCTGTTTTTCAAGCTTCCTCCACCCTGGGGTAGTCTTTCGCGTGTCTAACAATTTAGCAGAAGTGTGGGCAATTAGGTCACTGTAACTTGCCGTTTTGGTTGCAACCCCTGAGAGACGTTGCATAAAATTAAGAGATACACGCTCGGCAGTGAGAACTGAGCGGGCAGGTCCTTCAATCTGGATTACCCTCGTCATTTCCTCTACTTTTGTCCCTTCTGGCACCAGCATTTTTAGCTTCACTCTAGGATCGACTTTCTCAAACACTTGCCTAACCACATCATATCCAGCAACGACACCAGCTTGTTTCACAAGCATGAAGCCTTTTGCCATCGCCTCCTCAGGCACAAAATACTCCGAAGTCACATCGCCCGAGCCAACATCCTCGGCAAGAGCCATCTCGATTAAAGTTTCTACGTGATCACTCATACTTGCTCCTTCAGTAATTATTTTTATTTTTCGTCCTCTGTATTTTCAGATAGGAGAGGGCGGGAAATTAACGAAAGGTCATCAATATACATCTGACAGCCATTACATATAAAGCGTACACTTAAAAAGCCTTTCTTGTAGTCATAAGAAGCCTGCTCTGCATCAAACTGCAGAGTGCGTTTAATCATTGATTCACCCTTTTTATGAGAAGGTAACCTTTTCTCTTGTTCATAACTTGCCAGCACTAGTTTACCGGCCATTAAGTTAACCTTGAAATCCTTTCCGACTCTTACTTTCTCTCCACCTTCTCGGGCTACTAGAAACTCTAGCGTATAGCTATTCCCCTTCTCCACAAAGATCTCCGATGAAACACTTATGTTTCCATCTTTCAGTAAAAGCGCATTTTCTCCTACCATTCCAGCCACAGTAGCAGGCCTCATTTCAAACTCGGAACCTAGCCCCCTTGATTTCCAAGAATCTATTACAAAGGTGTTCTCACTGACCTCTAAATATTTTTCAAACGAACTATTCGGCAAGATAATTTCTTGAGGTCCACCGCCCTCTTTCTTCTCACCAGTTTGTGAGACTTCTTCTTTATTTAAAAGCGAGTTAAAATCAAAATCTGAATTATTTCTCCAGAAATACAACCCCACTCCCACACAAAGTAACAGAAACAGTAAAAAGACAGTTCCTCCGTTCCCTTTTCTCACTTTCATCTGTGGATTGGGACGCAATATGTTAGGATCTCCAACTGAGTTTCCCGCTTTTAACACTGGTGCCTGCCCCTGCGATTTCAAAGACCTCAAAAGCTCCTGAAGATCATCCACAAGCTCAGACACCGACACATAGCGTCCAGCAGGATTAGCGTGCATACATTTATGTAATATTGTAGCAAACTTAGGGCCAAACTGAGCAAAATTATGCGGTTGGTCTAAATCTGTCTCAGGGGACTCTGCCGCCAGCATAAAATAGAAGACTCCTCCAAGTGAATAAATGTCGGATTGCCTAGAAGACCTACTTAATCCGCGTATAACCTCAGGAGCTGTAAAACCAGGTGTCCCCCAAACCACAGATTCATTAAGTTCTTTTTTTAAATCTGCCGCTAGGCCAAAATCCGCAAGCTTTGCATTGAAGCTACTATTCATAAGAATATTAGCAGGTTTAATATCTCTGTGCAGTAATCCTGCATCATGCACATAAGCTGTCCCCGCTGCTACTTGGAGCATGACCTCACAGCATTTCACCTTCTCCAAAGGAGTTGTCCCCACAGTATAATGCAGTGAGCCTCCATCCACATACTCCATCACTATAAATGGTAAGCCTCCTGCACTTCCAAAGTCCATCACGCCTAACAAATTGGGATGATTCATTTTCGCCATAGCCTTTGCCTCTTCTTCAAACTGAAGCTGAAACTCCGGATTGTCTCCGTATTTTTTTGGGAGTATCTTGATCGCTACTTCACGATCCAAGGAGATTTGGACAGCTCGAAAAACGGCTCCCATTCCCCCTACTGCAATCAAGGAGACAAATCTATAATTTGGAAAAAATGGCGCTAACTCTTCTATATCAGGGGCTTCTTGTAACTCTGTCATTGCTCTTCAAAATTTCACTAATCTAAAACTAACCAAATCTCATTAAAGTACTTTGTCAAACACTACTTATAGTCACTTAACTCTTTTATTTCCTGAGCCTTTCTCTGCGAACGATTCACTTCGAAAATAATTTCCCCAGGCCTATAGTAATCCAGTGTATCCCTTGCGATCAGTTCTAAATAAGCAGGATCTTCCTGTAGGGCTCGATTCTCCCGCATTATCTTATCTTTTTCCTGACGTGCTACTTCTTCCACCAGCTTTGCTTCACTTAGAAGCGCATTCTTCTCTGCTAGTACGTGATACTGCGGAAGGCAAAACACATGTGCAGCCACGCAGACAAGGAGCACTAGCACACAAAAGGCACAACGATTCAAAGCGTTGATTAATTTAGTTTGTAAAACCAAAAACCGATGCTTTCGACGACGCTTTTTATACTGCTTAAGAGCTTCCTCCATCACGAAAAATAATAATTTATTTATATTGCTATATTGAATTTCAAGCTAAATGAAATAATTAGCAAGGCAAGAGGAATTAACCCAACTTCTAAGAAAAAGAACGGCTTCCATAACTATTTTAAACTTTTGAAGCACTAGGTGCTATAATCCTTCACAGTTTTTAAAACTCGTGCTAATTTCCTGCCGTTACAACACATCAACAATAACGAACCAACTCTTTACATTATGCGACCAGTTACTCTCTTTACAGGCCAATGGGCAGATCTTCCTTTAGCAGAGCTTCTTCCGAAGGTGAAACAAATGGGCTACGATGGTGTCGAGCTTGCCTGCTGGGGAGACCACTTTGATGTAGACGCAGCTCTTGCTGACGATACTTACGTGATTGAAAAGTGGGAGCTTCTCAAGTCTCATGACCTCGACTGCTTCGCCATCTCCAATCACCTTGTTGGGCAAGCTATCTGCGACAATATCGATGCACGCCACAAGGCTATTCTCTCTCCCGCTATCTGGGGTGACGGAGACGCGGAAGGCGTAAGAACACGCGCTGCTGAGCACATGGCAAATGCCGCACGCGCTTGTAAAAAATTCATGCAAGCCCGGAATGAAGTCATGGGTAAAAGTCCTCATGCCTTTAAGGCTGTGGTCAATGGGTTTACTGGATCTTCTATCTGGCATGCTCTTTACTCCTTTCCTCCAACGTCACAGGAATACCTACAAGCTGGGTTTGATGATTTTGCTAAACGCTTCCTCCCCATCATGGAGGTTTTTGAAAAAGAAGATGTTTACTTTGCTCTAGAAGTTCACCCAACAGAAATCGCCTTCGACATTGCCTCTGCCGAGAGAGCCCTAGAAGCGATCAATCATCACCCACGATTTGGCTTCAACTACGACCCCTCTCACCTCGGCTACCAAGGAGTCGATTATGTCAAATTTATCCGTACTTTCGCAGATCGTATTAACCATGTGCACATGAAAGATGCCTGGTGGGGACGTGGAGACGGCACAGTAGGGGTCTTTGGTGGGCACACCGAATTTGCGGATGCGCGCCGTCAGTGGGATTTCCGCTCAGTTGGTAGAGGTGACATCAACTTCGAGGAAGTGATCGTAGCACTCAATGACATCCAATACGAAGGCCCACTTTCTGTCGAATGGGAAGATGCACGGATGAACCGCTTCCATGGTGCAACAGAGTCTTGTGCATTTGTGAAACAGTTAGATTTCCCTAGAAATACGGATGGTCTCTTCGACTCAGCATTTGATACTGACAACCAGTAAAATCACTGCATTAGGAACTGTCCATTCACCCATTCTGTATTGATGATAAGTCAAAATAACACACAGCAAGCAAGCCAAAGAAAACTGCGTATGGGAATGATCGGAGGTGGCCGTGGAGCCTTCATTGGAGGTGTCCACCGTATCGCTGCAGCCTTTGATCAACAGATTGAACTCGTGTGCGGAGCTTTCTCCTCTAAGCCCCAGCGCTCTATAGACTCAGGTAAAGATTTCTTTCTCCCGGAAGAGCGATGCTATGGTTCTTTTGAGGAAATGTTAGAAAGAGAGGCGACTCTCCCGGCTGAAGAAAAAATGGACTTCGTGGTGATTGTCACACCTAACCACATGCACTTCCCCGCTGCGAAGGCAGCTCTCGAAGCAGGCTTTCATGTGCTCTCTGATAAACCCGCCACCTTCGACCTAGCGCAGGCCAAGGAGCTTCAATCGATCATTGAAGCAACAGGACTTTTATACGGACTCACCCATAACTACACGGGCTACCCTATGGTGAAACAGGCACGCCAACTCATCCAAGACGGAAAACTCGGTAAGGTCAGAAAAATCATCGCAGAATACCCACAAGGCTGGCTTGCCAGCAAGATCGAAGACTCCTCTGAAGCAAAACAAGCAGGCTGGAGAACTGACCCCACAAAATCAGGTGCTGCTGGCTGTGTCGGGGACATCGCCACACATGCAGAGAACCTCATTGAATACGTGACTGGCACAGAGATCAAAGAACTCGCTGCCGATCTCACCACCTTCGTTGAAGGCAGAATGCTAGATGACGACGCCAATATCCTACTGCGCTTCGAAAACGGTGCGAAAGGTATCCTCCACTCATCTCAAATAAGTGTCGGACAAGAAAACAATCTCAGTATCCGTGTCTATGGAGAGAGTGGCGGACTAGAATGGCACCAGAAAGACCCTAATAGTCTCCTCTTTTCTCCAGCTCATGGCCCTACTGAAATTCACCGAACCGGTTCCGACTACACCTCTGCTGCAGCCGCTCATGCCTCGCGTCTCCCAGCAGGGCATGTCGAAGGCTATCTCGGCGCCTTTGCGAATATTTATAAAGCTTTCACCAGTCACCTCCGCTGCGTCTTAGATGGCACTGAACCTGACGCATTCGCGCTCGACTATCCACGTATTAACGAAGGCATACGAGGCATGGCATTCATTGAAGCATGTGTAGCCTCGTCAAACAACAATACCGAGTGGGTCTCACTTGATCTGTAGACTTTTTCTCCTATTTTAAAATAATTCCCCCTGCCCCTCACCTCTGCAGGTCGGCACCATCGGAGGAGGCTCGTGTCCAAACTCCAACCACGGTGTCGGATCAGCTTGAGAGGCACAGATGAATTGAGAAGGCAGGCTAACACCTTTTTCCTTACACTGCTTTGTGAAACTCTCATGGACATGCTTCGGTGTATTACAGTCTGAGCTAAGATGCCCAATAATCATGTGCTGAAGATTCTCACAGGCTATGTCGGCATAAAGCTCGGCTGCCTGCTCATTAGATAAGTGCCCATGTCTTGAGCAAATTCGCTGCTTGATCGACCAAGGTCGCTTCATGTCCGCCTCTAACAATCCTTCGTCATAGTTGGACTCCATGAACAGCCCGTCAAGCTCCCTCAATGATTCTCTTACCGTATGAGTCACATACCCTACATCTGTTAGCACTCCTACTTTACCCGAGGCCGAATGGATCACATAGCCAACCGGCTCTTGTGCATCATGCGGCACAGGAAACGCTCTCACTTGACACTCACCGAGCTCAAACTCCACTCCATTTTGAAATACTTTCCAGCGTGTCCCTTCCAACTTGTGCTGTAAAAACTCTTTTGTGAGAGCATTCACAAACACTGGGATATGATGCCCTTTAAGTAATACTTTTACTCCCTTCGTATGATCGCTGTGCTCGTGTGTGAGCAATACTCCATCAAGGTCTTCTACCTTCACTCCTAAAGACTCCATCCGTAGCTTTATTTGCTTCGCACTTAAACCCGCATCAATAAGTAAAGTCGTTTCTCCAGATTGAAGTAGAGTTGCATTCCCACCACTCCCGCTTCCTAAGACCGCCATCCGCATCATAGGTTTATGTATAAGGCGACTCTGAGTCACTCACAAGTCAGAATAAAAAGATATTTCACCCTGTTCAAGCTGTCCCAAGATACGCTTACTCCATCTCTCGAAGAAGCTGTATTCCACATTTTTTTTCATAAAAAAAGCTCTATCCTTAAATGACCAGAACACCTTCGTGTGATCCAACCACTCAGAATAGAGCTTACTCTTTAATTATGCTAATTTAGATATCAAATCTATCGAGATTCATGACCTTCACCCATGCAGCGATAAAGTCCTGAACGAATTTCTCTTCCGCGTCAGCACAGGCATAGACCTCTGAAAGTGCGCGTAAGACCGAGTTCGAGCCAAATACAAGATCTGCTCGTGTGCCCATCCACACAGGTTCATTTGTCTGGCGGTGCGTAGCTGCGAATGCATTCCCACAAGGAGAGACTCCCTTCCAAGCGTAGTCCATGGAGAGTAGATTCACAAAGAAGTCGTTCGTAAGAACACCTGGGCGCTCTGTTAGCACGCCTGCTTTTTCTCCTCCGAAGTTATTCCCAAGCACACGTAATCCTCCTACGAGCACTGTTAGTTCTGGTGCCGTGAGAGTCAGTAGCTGTGCTTTATCAATGAGAAGGTGCTCTGAAGGAATAGAGAATTTCCCCGCAAGGTAATTTCTAAAACCATCGTATTTAGGCTCTAGCACTGCAAAGGATTCCACATCCGTCTGATCTTGGGTCGCGTCACCTCTTCCAGGAGTGAATGGCACGCTCACCTCATAACCAGCTTCTTTTGCTGCATTTTCGATAGCTACTGATCCTCCTAAAACAATCAAATCCGCCATCGTCACCTGTGTTCCTGATTCAGTTTGGATTTTTTCAAGCACTGTAAGCACACGTTCAAGTTGCTCAGGTTGGTTCACTTCCCAGCTACGCTGCGGCTCTAGCCTAATGCGTGCTCCATTTGCGCCACCTCGTTTATCAGATCCACGGAAGGTAGATGCTGAAGCCCAAGCTGTAGAAACAAGCTCAGCAGTGCTTAAACCTGAATCCTTGATCGCAGACTTGAGTGACTCAATCTCACCAGTATTCACTGGGGAGGAGTTCACTGGGATAAAATCTTGCCACTTAAGAATCTCAGCAGGCACCTCTTGTCCTGCATACAATGAAACTGGTCCCATGTCACGGTGCGTGAGTTTGAACCACGCTCTGGCAAAGGCATCGGCGAAAGCATCATGATCTTCTAAGAAACGACGAGAAATTTTTTCATATTCAGGGTCGAATCTTACAGAAAGATCTGTCGTCAGCATCGTTGGTAAGTGCTTTTTCTCTGTATCATGCGCATCAGGCACATCAGCGACGCCTTCTTTAGCAACCCATTGCTTAGCTCCTGCTGGGCTTTCTGTAAGCTCCCACTCGTTCTCGAAAAGATTTTTGAAAAAGAGGTTCGTCCACTCGGCCGGCTTCTGAGTCCAGGTGACTTCAAGTCCACTTGTGATCGTGTCACCAGCCTTACCACTTTTATAGCTACTTCCCCAACCAAATCCTTGTTCTTCGAGCTCCGCTGCTTCAGGGTCCGCCCCAACATGGTCAGCTGGCCCTGCTCCATGAGCTTTCCCAAAGGTGTGTCCGCCTGCAATCAATGCTACCGTTTCCTCGTCATCCATCCCCATACGCGCAAAGGTCTCACGAATATCTTTGGCAGCTAAAAGAGGATCAGGATTTCCATCAGGACCTTCTGGATTCACATAGATTAGTCCCATTTGCACAGCGGCAAGTGGGTTTTCAAGTTCACGTTCACCGTCATAGCGACTTCCTTCCCCACCACTCTCAGCAAGCCATTCCGTTTCTCTACCCCAGTAGACATCTTGATTTGGCTCCCATGAATCCACACGTCCTCCACCAAACCCAAAGGTCTTGAAGCCCATGCTCTCAAGTGCTACATTACCTGTTAAAATAAGTAAATCTGCCCAAGATACCTTCTGTCCATACTTCTGCTTAATAGGCCACAGAAGACGTCTTGCCTTATCTAGATTCCCATTGTCTGGCCAGCTGTTGAGTGGAGCAAAACGCTGCTGCCCAGTACCTCCACCTCCGCGACCGTCGCCTGTACGATACGTCCCAGCAGAGTGCCAAGCCATGCGTATAAAGAAAGGTCCGTAATGCCCAAAATCAGCAGGCCACCAGTCCTGAGAATCCGTCATCAATGCAGTTAGATCCGCTTTAAGCGCATCAAAATCTAATTTTTTAAACTCGTTTTTATAATCAAAATCTACACCTAGTGGGTTTGATTTTTCACCATGTTGGTGAAGTAACTCAACGCGTAGGCGGTTTTCCCACCAATCATCATTCGTTCTTCCTGTGGTCGTTTTCTGTGCCGTATGACCTCCGAATGGGCACTTTCCTGTATCTGTCATGTTTTCTGTTTATTTAATAAAAAATTACGTTCTTCGCTCTGCTAAGTTTTCTCACAATTCGGGCAATACCCCCAATAAATCACTTCTGCTTCATCAACTCGAAAATTATGGTCATTCTCCACCTCGAGACATGGGGCTTTCCCCGTCACGCATTCCACATCCTTCACCATGCCACACACTCTGCACACCAAATGGTGGTGATTATCCCCCACCCTTCTCTCGTAACGTGCAGGAGACTTACTTGGCTGAATACGCCTTACGATCCCCTTTTCGACTAGAACGCCAAGAACATCATACACAGCTTGTTTAGAAATTGTGCCCAATTTTTTCTTCACCACCCCCACTACCTCATCAGCTGTCGCATGAGGCAACTCCTCCACCGCCTCAGCCACAGCAATTCGCTGTGCCGTGACAGACAATCCAGATTC
>JALZVA010000095.1 GCA_023301335.1 Akkermansiaceae bacterium | reverse complement strand
CGTTCACGCTTAAGTTTAACGGATAGATCCACTAGAGTCTTGAGAGAGTCAGCATTGAGTTCTTCGATAGAAAGTAAATGTTCCATAGGAAAATTGAATTTAGACTGCGATCGTTAGCCTCTAACTAGGTTAGTTTCAAGTGAATAGTGTTTTTTAGTGGGCAATTTATTTTATAAAAGAGGCTTTTATTAGAGTAATTTAGCCAAAAATGGGGAGAGTTATTCATAAAAATAGCGGATGAAGGAGTAAATTCTTCCAACGTAAAAATGCTCTGGAAGCTCCCATTCATCTGTGATAAAAGCTTGGCATGGATGAGGTATCTGTAAAGCCAAGTGGGACAGCGGTGAAGCAATTATCCGTGATGTTGCAGAATCGAGTAGGAGCATTGTCCTCTTTATTAAAACTACTAGAGCGAGAGCAGATTGAGGTGGTTGGCTTGAGTATGCAGGATTCTTGTGATGCCACGATTGTGCGACTAGTGCTGACCGACCCGGATGATGCGGCACATTTATTTATTGAGCGTGGGATTCCCTTCACCTCCTGTGAGATGGTAGTAGTAGGGTTCCGGAATAGTGCAGAGCAAATTATCAAGTGCATGTACACGCTGGCTGCTGGGGAGACGAATGTGGATTTTTCCTATGCATTACTGGCTCAGCCTGAGGGGAGAAGCTTGTTAGCAATGCATTTATGCGATTACGACTTTGGCTCGTCGATTCTCCTGCAAGCGGGATACACGCTTTATTATCAAGAAGATCTATCACGTTAATACCTTTATATTGAGTCGCCTAGTAAAGCCGTGAAAGATTCCAAGAGAGAATGCTCTTGTCTAAGGAATCATTGGCTGTGACACTCTCATTCAAGCCACTTATTATCATTCATGAAACCGAAAGTTAAGCTCGCAGAAGCCACGACACCAGAAGGAGAAACCATGGTACTCCATCAGCATGATGAAGATTTCTTCATCAGTGTGAATGGTCAGCAGTTGATGACATCCTTCTCGCATGGTTCTGAGGAAGAACTAGGCAGGATGGCTGTGCAACCATTTCGTGCAGCACGTCAGCCAGTCGTATTGGTGGGAGGTCTTGGGCTTGGTTACACGCTACGCTCGGTTCTTGAGAGCTTACAGCAGTCAAAAGCCCAGGTAGTCGTCGCAGAGATTCTCCCTGAAATTGTGGATTGGAACAAGGGGCCTATGGATAGCTTACACCCTAATTTACTCGATGACGAACGGGTCACGATCAAGGTGCAGCCTGTGCAGCAACTTATCAAAGAGGCCAACCAAACCTACCACTCGATCTTATTAGATGTAGATAACGGGCCATCGGCATTTTCAGGAAAGGATAACAATGATCTCTATTCTGCTCAGGGCTTAGCCCGATTGCATAATGCCTTAAAATCTGGAGGTCTGCTCTCTGTCTGGTCAGCCTATTCCGACCCGCAGTTCACGAAACGCCTGAGAAAAGCAGGTTTTGACACCTCCGTGGTGGAGGTGCCGGCAGCCCATAAGGGACGGAAACGCCGCATGCACACAATCTGGCTTGCCAAAAAAGGGCAGTACGTCAGTCAGCATAATAAAACAGAGCGATAGGAGCTGTGTAATCAGGGAGCTGAAATAGGATCTTTCTTCTTGCGGAAAACCCTTGCACGCTCTGCGTTCTACATTTAGCGTAAAGCCGTGCTTCAACAAGATACAAAGGCCTCTTACTTCACCCTTTCTGCGGAACACGCAACCAGCGTTTTTAGAGCAATGGTGCGTTCTCGTGTGCTTGAGGAAAAGCTGAGTAGTCTCTACAAAGCAGGGCAAATCGTTGGTGGTGTGTATCTTGGGAAAGGTCAGGAGGCTGTTTCCGCATCATTGGGAAGCTGCCTGACGAAGAGTAAAGATTTATTTGCTCCCTTGATCAGGGATCAGGCAGGACGGACAGCATTTGGCGAGGAAATTTTAGATGTGACCCGCACGTATTTAGGTGCGGTGACTGGGCCGATGAAAGGTCGAGATGGAAATATCCATAGAGGTAGACCTGAAGAAGGGCATTATGCGATGATATCGCACCTCGGAGCAGCTGTATCCGTGGTCGCAGGAGGACTGATGGCTAAGCGGATGCAAGGGAAACTTGAAGGAGTCGTAGGAGCCACCTGCATCGGAGATGGCGCCACATCCACTGGTTCCTTTCACGAGGGTTTAAATTTAGTGGCAGTGGAAAAACTACCTATGGTGGTGATCATTGCGAATAATCAGTATGCGTATTCCACCCCTAATGCGAACCAATTTGCCTGTGAGAACTTGATAGATAGAGCCGTCGGGTATGGGATGCAGGGACATTCCGTGGACGGGACAGATTTTTTAAACTGTGTAGCGGGGATTGGCGAGGCTGTGCAGCGAGCACGCTCTGGAGACGGCCCTCAGCTGGTCGAGGCAAAGTTACTCCGACTTTCCGGACATGGGGAGCATGATGACGGAAGCTATGTGTCGAAGACTCTAAAAAGTAGCGGTGTAGGACGTGACTGTATTGAAGTGGCGGAACAGCAGCTGTTAGAGAAAAACTGGGCAACCTCACAAGATGTAGAAAAATGGAAAAAAGACGCGGCAGAGGAGGTGCAAGAAGCCGTGGCAATTGCTCAGAAAGAGGCAAAGCCGAATCCGTTTAAAGAACAGTGGACAGCCCTGTCCACTCCAAGTTTGAGAGAATTATAAGCATGTCTGTTACTTACATTGATGCCATCCGTGATGCGCAGTATGAGCTATTAAAAGAGAATCCAGAGGTGTTTCTCTATGGCCAAGATATTGGTAAATTTGGAGGAGCTTTTAAGGCCACCAAGGGACTGCAAGAAGAGTTCGGAGAACGGGTGGTAGATGCGCCTATTTCTGAGGATGCGATGATAGGGATGGCTGTAGGAGCTGCGATCGAGGGGATGAAACCTATCGTGGAAATGCAGTTCGCAGACTTTTCCTCTATCGC
>JALZVA010000094.1 GCA_023301335.1 Akkermansiaceae bacterium | reverse complement strand
GCGTCTAAAATTTTCTCAAATGTCCCAGCACCGACACCATAGCTAGCACTGATCGCTTCTCTCACTCTACGACGTGAGCCCATTTTCCACTGAATCGCGTAGGGGACGGAACGGGATACAATCTGGCGTCCTTCCATCGCAAAGGGGTCGTAACACACTAAAGTCAGCACCTCTTCCTCTAAAGAAAGAGGGAATACTTGTTGGCCAGCAGCAATCTGAGCTGGCACTACTTCTTTTAAATCTACGTAAGCTTCATCCTCCTCAGGCTCCGCTTGCTCTAGCTCACCTGAAATCCATTCAAAATTTGCTTTCTTTGCCAAAACCTCTCCCAACTCATCCTCCGTGACTAAACCCGAATCAATTAATTCATCTATCCCCGTGCTTCTGGCTCCTGCCGCAGTATTTAAACTCCCCACTAGGGCGAATTCGTCGGACGCTCCCGCCTCTCTAGCAAATTCAGCAAGTATTTCGTAGCCTCTTGGCACAGTAGTGTCATTAGAACCTTCTCCTATGGAAGCTTCTCCTAACATTTCAGCTTCCTTTATTAGCCCAGATGTTATTCTAAAATCTGAATCCGCAAATTCTGTATTTGTTTGTTTCATTAGTTCTTATGAGGATACTCCTGCATGAAATTTTTACTCAAAAAAACCTCACCCCTGAAACAACCTTCGACACTTTGAGCAACAAGCGGAGGAAACCAACCATATTTTCTATATTTTATGATATTTAATAAATAAAAATTAAAATCAGAACCGCTGCTAGCTTTAGAATCGTTTATCTCCATTGAAATTACTCTGGACACGCTTCACCGCATCCTGAATATTAACCTTATGAAACTTCAGCACCCATCACACCGTCAAGGCTTCACTATTCTTGAACTCGTCATTGTTCTTGGAATCATAGGCGTCCTTGCAGGAGGAGCCATCACCTTAATGAAAGGCTTCGGCGACACCGCTAAAATCCAGCGTGCAGATAACGACATTAAAAATGCCATCATTCCCGCCCTCGATGGCTACAAACTTATCGGTAAAACCTACCCTTCTACGGACCAAGGCCTCAAAGCTTTAGTTGAAAAACCCACTTCTCAGCCTATCCCACAGCGCCACAGCCCTATTAAAGCTGTCCCTACCGACCCGTGGGGAAATGAGTATGGATTCGAAAACAATGGCGGTAAGGTCCGCGTTTTCTCTAAAGGCCCTGACGGGAAGTTAGGCACGGAGGATGACATTGCTTCTGATGACTAAACTCCAGACCAGAAAAGGGTTTACGATACTCGAGCTCGTCATTGTCCTTGGCATCTTTGCCGTCTTTGCTGGTTCTGCTGCCACCTTCATGTTTAAGGGGACTAACGAAGAGGCAAACAGCTTTTACGCCAAGCTACAAAATTTCGTAAGAGACACCAAACCTTACGCCCTTTCCGAGCAAACCAGTTACTACATTCACTTTGACAAAGACAGGATTTGGCGTTCTCAAAAAGAAAAGGCCACGTTCCAAGAGAGCTACAAAAACCTCCCTATACCCGAAGGAGCTATTCTTTTTCTAAGTAAAAATGGAGAAAACTGGACGAAGATCAGCGAGAAGAAAACCTTCACCTGGCTCTTTTCTCGCTCAGGCATCTGTGAGTCGGTAACTCTACGCTTCACCCTCAATAATTCAGACTTCGAGTGCACCTTCCTCGAACTCACTGCTGCTGTTAGTCAGAAATAGTATGAAACTTCTTACGCACAAAAAAAAGCGCGGGTTCATGCTATTAGAAGCATTACTAGCTATCACGATCTTTAGCATCAGCATCACAGGTATTGTCCTAGCACTCCAAACTTCTTCAACTCTTGTCCAAAATGTCTCACGTGAAGCCTGGATTCAGAAACAGCTAAAATCAGCCCTCGCGGAGGCGCTCAAAGCCACTCAAACACAAGAAGAGTTTGAAGCACAAAAAATTATTTCATTAGAGGAATTTGGAGCGGAAACTGTCGTTGATATCATCCCTTCCGAAATGGAAAGTGCCGAAGGAGAGGTTCTCAATAATTTATATGAAGTAATCGTCACTATCACCTGGTTAGAGAATAACAACAAACAAGAGGCCTCCATAAACACTCTTCACTACTATCCTTTATACCAGAACTGATTTATAATGCGTATTACTCCACATGGTCAGGAAAAAGCATCAGGGTTCACACTTTTTGAAGTCGTCATATCCTTGTCTATCCTTGCCATGTTAACCGGCTCTGTCGTCCTCATCTCTCAGACTGCTCTACAATTTAGCCAAACTATCATTGAGACTCAAGACCAGCAGCTACACGAGCAAGAAGTCGAGGATCATCTTGATCGTCACCTCTGGGATCTGAGTCCCAACTCCCGAATCTCACTACACATCGACGAGAGTAATCAAAATATCCAAACTCTCAGCATCACACGCCCAGACCATAGCTTCCCCCTCAATGGTAAGGATGTCCTCGCTGGAGAAACAGCCTTCATTGGCGTGTTCAACTCCTCAGGACTACTCGACCTTATTCAGCTTCACTATGTAGTAGGAGAAGATGGAGGCGCGCCAAGTGGCGACAGTACACACGACAAAGAAACCTTACTTCTCGAAGATTTGACTACCCTTCAGTGGCACTTTTATGATGAAACTTCACTGGAGTGGCTACCCGAATGGGAGGAAGCACGCGGCATTCCAAAAAGAATTCGATTCAGTTATCAACACGCCGAAGGTTCGGTGACAAACTCACACGTCATCTGGCTACAACCTTCCATCAGTTCCAACTAATTTTTTAATCTACTTTTACTCATGCACCGCACGCTTCTCCTTCTCTTCGCTTGCACCGTGTCAGGCCTCGCACAGAGCGCAGACCTCACTCCGGCATCTAATTTAACTAGTCATTCAACAGGTGCGGATCTCCTTTTACCCCCGTCCTATGAAGCTCAGCCTCTTCCAAAAGCACTCGGTTTTGAAGGTGCCACCGGTATCCGTAGTTCCTACCTTTACAGAGGTAGAGAGCTAACTGACGTATCGTTTGAGTTCCAAATTCATGGACATTTTTCCTACACCGACAAAAAACACCTCGAATATGGACTCTGGCACCTCGGGGAGCTAGGAGATGAAGATTATCAAGAATCAGGCCTCCTTCTCAACTACTTTGAACAGCATGGAGACTGGACCTTCGGGGTAGATGCCAAATTTAGGCTCATTGACCATGATATCTACGACAGCGGTGTAGAGCTAAACTTCAACACCGCCTACAATCTCGACCAAGATAACATTTTCAGCTCAGAGATTTCTTTTGATACAGGCCCTAGTGGATTCTACGCGAAGCTCCAATATGATCGATATAAAGATCTCAGCGATAGATCCTTTTTACACCTTCAGGTAGGTCTCAGTATCTCTCATGATTATTACGAGGAAGAAAGCCTAGGAGACGATCTAGGGAATGGCTTCAACGACTTCTTTGCGAAACTCACTTACACTCACAATCTCACTCAGCAGGTTTCTCTATCCCCTTTTCTAAGCACCTCTATTCAAGAAAGTGAGGCTAGCCTTCAGGGTGGCATCTGGTTTGAAACCTCATTCTAACTCCTCAACTAGTCACCAATTTTGACAAAACTTAAAGTATTAATATTGTTTTATAACAAAAATACACCCCTAACTCGATTATATAATAATTAAGCCTTTTTTAAGTAATAGAAATCTATACAAGACATGACATGAATAAAAATACACTGCTCGCCATAGGCTGGCCCGCTACTGTTCTCGGGGCTTTTGTAGCTGGGGAATTTTCAACACCTTCAAGTTCACCTAAGCCTACAGAAAAAGCTAACATAGCAAAAGTCCTTTCAATTAGCCGTAGCAGTGCACTACATCGCCCAGCATCCACAATCACAGGGCCTACATTAAGAGAAACAAGAGAACGCGTTATCGCCATCACTGAAATTAGCGAATCCGATTTTGAAAAGAATTTTGGCATTCAACGAATTATGGCATTGAGTGACCCCTGTCATCGAGCCGACCTTCTTCTCAGTGTCATGCAGCATATGGATAGTGACGACTTTCTTACCGTCATTGACGATTTTCTAGCTCTTGGAATCAGCAAACAGCGGATCAGCGAGTATCAACAATTGCTCCACACTTGGACAAAGTTAGATCCTTACGCAGCACTAAAACACTCCAAAGAAAACAACGAGAATCACTTTGCTGAAAAATTTATTCTAGAAACATGGGTCAAAGCTAATCCCTCCGCAGCTATCGAATGGGCAGAAACAAATTTTAAAGGAATTGAGCCAAATCCATACACTCAAGGTCTTATCAAAGGACTTGCCCCAACCAACCCTGCCCTCGCTACGCAATTACTTGAAAGCCTTCCTTTTTCAAAAGAACGTCATGAATCTCTCACCTTTTTGATTGATCAATTCAGCTCTGAAAATCCAGAAACAGGATTTGTATGGCTCGCCTCCATCACAGATGAATCTCTAAAAAAATCTGCCACCCAGCGCCTAGTTACAGCTTTAGCAACGGAACACCCCTCAAGCCTTGCTGAATTAGTAACTTCTACAGAATCCCCTGTTGTAAGAAATCAAGCTCTACTAACACTTGGAAAAATCTTATCTGATAATGATTTTGATCAAGCAAAAATATGGGTCTCTACACTTCCTTTAGAGAAGAGAGTTTTTGCCACTCAAGGCTTAGTTCACTCTCTAGTTAAAGAAGATTCAGCCAATGCTCTTGAGTGGGTTACCCAGTTACAGCATGAAGACGGTTACCAAGCCCTTCTCATCTCCTATGTGATAGCAGCAAACTCTGAAGGAGTATTTGAAGATTCACTCACTCAGCTCGCCAATATCGAAAACAACGAGTTTCAAACACGCCAGTATACAAAAAGTCTCACTGATTGGTATAACGTCGAACCAGAAGCAGCTCTGGAATGGTTAAACACAAATGAAGTGCCTAAAAACTCTAGAGCATACACTCTGGATATTATTCATACCAAGCAACGTAAATATGCTAGTAGGACATCGAAAAAATAGACAACTCGCATTTATCCACTTGTAGCAAAACAGCCTATAAATACTAACACATGAATAAAAACACACTTTTTGCCATAGCTTGGCCACTTACACTCACAGGAGCTTTTATCACTGGAAAAATAGTGAGCACCAAACACACTAACAGTTCTGCTATCATTAAAAGCGCAAAAAAAGAAGAAGGCCTCAACGTTAATCGGAGCAGTTCTTCCAATGACCGATTTCTCTTCCGAAAAGATCTTACCTTGAATGAAATTAAAGCGCATATCATCCAGACTGTGCAAATCTCTGAAGCCGATTTTGAAGCCAACTTTGGCATTCAGAAAATTATGCAATTGGACGATCCTGCTATACGCTCAGGCCTCCTTCTCAACCTTGTAGAGAATATGAGTAGTGATGACTTCCTTACCATAATTTCAGCCTTTGACGCACTCAACATCACTCAACAACGTCTCCCTGAATATAGCCAATTACTCTACGCTTGGGCAAAAATCAATCCCTCTGCAGCACTTGATTATTCTAAGAAAAATGAATCAAGCACCTTTGCAGAACAGGTCATCCTCTCGTCTTGGGTGAAGAATAATCCAGACGCTGCCATAGAATGGGTTCGTAATGCCCATGATTTACCAGGTACGAACCCCTATACAATTGGCCTCATCCAAGGTCTCACCCAAGAAGGTAATATAGAACTTGCCACAGAGTTTCTTGAAGACCTAACACATGTAAAAATACAACATCCTGCTCTTGATGTTCTCCTAGAAAATTTTCACACGAAAGATACCGAAACTGGGCTCGCTTGGGTTGACAAACTCGATAATCCGTCTCTCAAATCCTCAGCCTCACTAAAGCTGGTGGAACACTACGCAAAAGAGGATCCACACACCGTTGCAACATGGGTGGAATCTATTGAGAATAGAGAAATCAAACTTTTTTCAGCTCACGCACTTACTAGAGCATGGGATAAAGAAGACCTATCTGGTGCTAAAAAATGGCTGGACAGTAATGTTCCCCTCGATTTCAGAACTATTATGGCAAGAAGTTTAATGGAAGAGCTTGTAATCGAGGATCCACACGGAACTGCACAATGGGTTCAAACTATGCAACGTAGCAATGACCACCAAAATCTTCTTAGTTCTTATATTAAGGAGGCCTCCTCAGCTCAACATTTTGAAGCAGCACTCTCTCAGACACATAACCTACAAAGAGGTCACACCCAAGATACTTTATATACTCAAAACTTCTCTAGCTGGTTCAATGAAAACCAACAAGAAGCTCTCGCATGGCTTACTACAAACCAGGTTTCAGAGACAGCTCAAACACGTATAAACGAGATCATCGAAAAAGAAGCAAAATAAGACTGCAGCTTTTAAAGAAAACGACGATTTTCAGATACGTTATACAAAAACCTCACTGAACCTTACGAAGTCGAACTTAAAAGCTATCGAATGATTAAGTGCTAATGATGTATAGAGACCCTCTAGATCGTAGATTATTTGTTCAACTCTGACAGCTAAGTAAGTAAAAGCTAAGTCTAAAAGAGGATCTTAAGAATAGGCAAAACGGCAGCCTCCTTTCTAAGTTACTTATTCAAGTAAATGAGCCTAGCCTTCAGGCTGACATCTGTTTTGAAGCCTCATTCTAACTCTTTAGTTAATCTCCCTAATCGCGATAAAACCTTAAAACATTAATATTTTTAACAAAAACACTCCTCCAACTCGCTTATACAATAATCAAGCCTCTTTCTGGCAACAAAAATCTATACACTACAAGACATGAATAAAAATACACTTCTCGCCATAGGTTGGCCCGCTACTCTCGCGGGTGCTTTTATTATTGGTAAAGTTAGCGACAACGCTACTCCATCTGATGCTTTACCTGAACAGTCTGAAGAAAAAAAAGTCCGCACGGTTAGCCGGAGTAGCACTTCTCGAAGTGTCACATCACTCCACACAGGACTAACTGCAGAAGAAGCTAAAGAACGTATTATTCAGATAGCTAATGTCTCAAAGTCCGAGTTTGCCGATAATTTTGGGATTCAAAAAATCATGCAGATCAGTGATCCTATCAAACGTGCCAGCCTCCTCCTGAGTGTGATGGAAAACATGAGTAGTGATGATTTTCTGACCGTTATCGACGACTTCCGCTCACTCGGCATCACTAGACAACGCATGGGTGAATATCGACAGCTTCTTCACGCTTGGACAAAGGTCGATCCACTAGCCGCACTCGCTTACTCCCAAGAAAATCAATCTAGTGACACAGCTGAAGCTATTATTCTAGCCTCTTGGGTTAAAGAAAATCCTGCAGCTGCCATTGAATGGGCCAAGGCAAATTTCGACGGCAAGGGAGCTAATCCTTACACAGTTGGCCTTATCGAAGGACTCACAGAGAGTGATCCTGAGCTTGCCACCGAGCTTCTCAACACGCTTCCCCTGTCCACAGAACGTTTCGAAAGCCTTACCTTCTTAACTAATAAATTTGCCAACGAGGACCATTCCGTAGGGCTCGCGTGGCTCGATACGATCGAAGACGACGCTGTCAAAGCAGCTGCTACACAGCGCCTCCTCTCAAACTACGTCACTGATGATCCGGAAGCGATCACAGAGTGGGTGACTAATATTGAAGATGATGAACTCCGAGCACGTTCTTTGAGAAGTGTAGGAGGCTCACTAGCCAGAGAAAATCTCTCCGATGCAAAGGAATGGGTCTCTAGTCTTGATCCAGCTCAGCAAGCTACTGCGGCCTCGGGAATAATCAGAAATTTAGCTACAGAAAATTCAGCAGATGCTTTAGCGTGGGTACAAACTATGCAGAATCAAGAAGGTTACCAAGACCTCCTTAGCTCTTATATTTCCGCGGCTGGCTCCCAACAAGATTACCAAAACGCACTTACACAAATTCCTAATATCGAAGACGATAATAGACAAACTCAAGCGTATGCCGATAGCCTCGCAATGTGGCACCGAAATGACCCAGAAGCAGCTCAAGCATGGATTACATCCAATGACATTCCAGAAGAGGCCCAACAAGCAGTGGAAAGACAAATTAAAGTCATAGAGCGCTTCAGTCAAGGGTCAGGTCGAGTTAGAGGCCGTGGAGCTATTAACATTACCCAATCACGCGTCCGCAGAAGAGGGAACGAATAAACCTAACAAATAATATAGGAGATGAATAAAACTACACTTTTTAGTACCGCCTAGCCAGTCACAGTGATCACAGCTTTTGTTGCTGGTCAGTTCGCTGCCTCCTCTAACAATTCCACAGGATAAGAAAAAAACGAGGAAAAGAAAATCGTCTGTACAGTGAACCCTAGTAGTTCCTGTAGCAGTAGCTACTCACAGTCTAGGCCCACACGAGAAGAGCGTCGAGAGCGCATCAACCAGACTACTAAAGTGACCAAAGCTGAATTTGAAAATAATTTTGAAATTTAAAAAATCATGAAGCTGAGTAACCCTATTCAGCGTGCTAGCTTTCTGCTCAATGTCATCGAGAACATGAAAAGTGATGATTTCCTAACTGTTGTAGATGATTTCCGTTCCCTTGGTATCACCGCACAACGTAGAGGAGATTACTCCATGTGTGGGCTCAGGTAGATCCGTAGGAAGTAATCTCCTTACTCCCTAAAAAAATAAGCCAGTTCTACTGCTGAGAATATCACCCTCTCTTCATGGGTGAAGAATAACCCCTCAGTTATTATAGAATGGGTTGAGGCAAACTACACCGGCAAGGGGGCTAACCCATACAAACTAGGACTCATTCAAGGGCTTCTAGAAAAAATTCTAGAAATCGCTACAGAGCTCATTGAAGGCCTCCCGAACTAATCAACATACTATAGTACCATCAGATATCTAACAGGTTTTTTTCTCTGATGATACAGAAAAAGGGTTCGCATAGCTCGCCTCCAACCTGGTTTCTGAAGAAGCTACGAAGCTCGTTTAAAGTAGT
>JALZVA010000093.1 GCA_023301335.1 Akkermansiaceae bacterium | reverse complement strand
TTTTATCTATTACTGACCCTGGCTTTTCTAAAAACTATGGTTTCTATGCCTATAACGCCCTTAAATCGGAAAAAATATCTAAACTCTACAGACCTGCAAAGAATGCAGTGAGAGAAGCCATCGAAGATGGCACCTACCAGACAGAAATCCCAGAACTACCTGTGGAGGAGAAAAAACCACAACGCAAAAAGAAGAAGAAAAAATAACACTTCCTCCCGCTCCCCTAGATAGCACTTAACCTTCACCCCTCCCCCAAAGAAAAACGGCCAAGGTTTCCCTTGGCCGTTTTTGGTTTATCTTTGAGATTTATTCTCCCTTTAGATCACGCGGTCGTTACCGCCGTCGATTGGGATTTGAGCACCAGTGGTGGCACGGAATACTGGGCCTGACATGGAGCTGATGAGGCGTGCGATGTCAGTGGACTTGATCTCGGTTTTAAGAAGGTTCTTCGTCTTGTATTCATCTACGGTCATGCCGTAGCGCTTGGCAGATTTCTCAAGTGCTTCCTGCGTCCAGATCTCTGTGTCGAACACTGCATCTGGGTGAAGTGTGTTCACTCTAACTCCGTCTTCTGCGAGTTCGAGAGCGGCTACACGGGCAAGCTGAGTCACTCCTGCCTTAGTGACAGAGTAAGCTGCTGCACCTGGTCCAGGAGCGGAGAAGTTACGTGATCCGACAATGATGACGGATGGGTAGAACCCTTGCTTCAGGAATGGAATAGAGTACTTCATGAAGTGGGCTGTTGCGGTGAGGTTGATCTTCAAGTGAAGATCCCACATGTGACCGAGGTCTTCTATGTATTCTCCTGCCTTAAAGATCCCTGCGTTCGCAACAATGATGTCGATCCCACCAAACTGCTCCGCTACATTTTCCACAGCCTTCTGAAAAGCTTCCTGATCAGTGATGTCACAAACCACACCACTGAGGCCTGGGGAATTGAGATTTTCTGTGATGGCTGGGTTCACGTCCATGCCTACGACAACGGCTCCATCTGCGTGCAGACGCTCGGCAGTTGCACGACCGATTCCACCTGCCGCACCAGTCACGATAGCTACTTTGCCAAGGTGTGGTTTCACTTCAGCTTCTTCTGGACGGAATGCCTTACGTGCAGTAGCGATCGCAAGTGTGTCTGCACCTTCGCCAGCTGCTGTTTTAGCTTGGGCAAGAATGCCTTCTACGGTTTTAAGTTGTTCACTCATAAATATTATTTGTTAGGTTTTTTCTGATTAAGAAGCAGTGGCTTCTGAAATAGATTTCTGCATCTCTGCAATGTTTGCGGCGGCATCATTTCCATCAAATGCAGCACTGCCTGTGACGATGAGGTCTGGGCCGAGCTTGGCGATGTCTGCCATATTATTTTTCTTCACTCCTCCATCGATTGCGATGATGAGTTCTGGCTTAAGTTCCTTTAACTTGGCAACACGTTCTGCAACGATGTCAAAGAACGTTTCCTTCCCTGTGTCAGGACCGATCGAAAGAACAGTGACCGCGTCAATGTTCGCAAGATTATCAAGAATGACTGAAAAGTCTGTGGTGGGATAAATCCCTGCTCCTCTGAGCGCGCCAGCATCAGCAATTTTAGCAAGGGTGCCAGCAACGTCTTCGGTGTGCTCGACCTGAAAGGTAATGATCCCGGCTCCTGCAGCGGCGAAGTCTCCAATCTGGTTCTCAGGCTTATCCACTAAGAGGTGCACATCTTTGACTAGATCCGTTTTTAGACCTTTTAAGAATCCTCCACCGACGGTGATCTTTGGCCATGCTTGGCCGTCCATCACATCGAGGTGTAGGAGGTTCACTCCTGCATTTTTTAGAATTTCTAAATCTCCAGCTTGGTTCATCATGTCACCTGTTAGGGTGCCGACAGAAAGCTGAGGCGTTCCAGTTTTAATTTTTGTAAGTAAATCAGACATTATATAAAATTATTTAGCTTCGACCATTTTGATGAGATGGTTCACACAGGTCTCAACAAATTTTGGGTGTTCGGCAGTGAGTTCATAAGTCTCGACAGGAAGCCCTTTCGGAAGAGTCTTCTGAAGTGATTCCCAGTAAGCCGCATCAAGCTCAGGGTCATACAGTTCTCCACCCTCTGCGGAATAGGCTGAGACACCTTTAAGAGGCATCATGAAGATGGCGTTCTTGGTCGTATGCACGAGGCGCTTGCCAATATTTTCGGCAATCTTATGTTGCTGCTCTGCTGTAGGTCTTGGAACAAACACGACTGGTGAGTGCCACGTGATTTTATTATCCTCCCATCCTGATGGAGTCTCGTTAGGCTTCTGAGTGAGTAGTCCGAGGTGCTCAGATCCACCAGGGCAAAGCACCTGTGGAATTCCTAACTTACCTGCAACGGTGAGACGCTCTTCTCCAGAGGCACGGAGTGCATCAAAGGTAGCATCAGCGATTTCTCCCATGGCGTAGTCAAACACCCCGGTGATAATCCCCTCTTTCATCATCTGCTCCATCGCTTCTCCTCCTGCGCCAATGGCGTGGAAAGCGATCACCTCATAGCCTGCTTTTTCTAACAATTCAGTGGCATACATTGCCCCTTTGGTGAGCACGCCGAGATTAGACATCCCGATCACGCCTTTAGCTTCAGACTTAGTGATGTCTCTTTCGATCTGTGCCATTCCCCATGCCGCAGCAACGGAGTTTGCGATAATTTTCCTAGAAAACACATTGAGCCCAAGAATATCAGAAACGGCAAACATCATGGTGATGTCCTTGATCCCTACGAATGGCCCCACATCCCCTGACGCAGCAGTGGAGAGCATGACCTTTGGGAAACCGTAAGGTAGTGCACGTAAGACTGGCGCACAGGTTGAAGTCCCCTGAGTTCCGCCTAGTGTCACGACAGCGTGCACTTTTTTCTCTGCTACAAGTGAGGTTAGAACCTTTGTTGCACCAGCGATCACAAGTGGCTGAGCCGCTTCACGTGTAGGATTTTTGAGGAGTTCACTTAGATCTCCACCTCCTGCTGTGATGATTTCTTTTCTGGTAATGTCAGCTGCAATTCCAGCAGTGCCAACGACACCAATATCGATGATTAATGCCTCCCCACCGAGTGCCTGCACTTCTTCACGCATGAAGTTTGCTTCGGCAGCTTTAGTGTCGAGGGTTGCTAAAATTGCAATGACTTTAGACATAATAGTATTCTCTGTTTAATTAAGAAAATCTGAGGTCTGCAAATTCCTTAGCAGCTGCTGAAACAGCACGCTCCACAGGAAGACGCTCTGTCGATGAACCCGTCCAGAATCCGTGACCAGTAGTGTTATCGAGGATGAACTTAGCATCAGATGGGTTTTCTAACGCTGCACCGTGTGCAACGAGAATCACATCTGCGTATGCCTCACGACACTTCCCATAAGCATGCTCAGTAAGCTCAGCAGTCTGCTCAAGCGTGAGTCCACCTTGGTAGCCCATGATTCCACCCTGTGTGGTTCCTGCGTGGAAGCAGAAAATATCTGGCTTAGCTCCTTCACAGATTGCTACTGAATCTTCGAGGGTGAAGCCTAGTCCTACTGTGACCATGCCCATTTCCTTAGCGAGTTTGAGCATCTCGATCTCGTGCTGGATCGTGATCCCAGCTGACTCCATCACTTTAAAGATTTCAGAATCTTTATCTACATAGGAAACAGATGGTCCAATGTTAGATACAGCGTTCACACCCATGCGTTGGCAGTCTTCGAGCACCATGCGCATATCCTTAAGTGGATCATTTGCATTCAAGCACGCACACACGAATGCCTTCCCGTCGAGTGCTGGCATAATGTCTTCACGTGTGTAATTAAGTGTCTGTGTGTTTGAATCTAGGATAGGCCACATCATTGACATTGTGCCCATTCCGTTAGCACGAAGACGTGCTCCTGAGAACGTATTGATACAATCTGTTCCTGCTTTTTCTTGAAGCTTCGCGACGAGGCCTGAACCCGCGGAAGAGATCATGATAGGAATACGATTCTCCACTTTATACTTAAGATTTTCGCGGATTTTTTCTGCTGATATGCGTTTAGTGATCATTGTTTTTTATTTTTATTAGATGTTTCGTGTTGTTTAGATATTAGGAATATAAAAATTCTGTAAGGGCAGCACGGAGCTGCTCAGTGTAGGTAGCATTCTCGTAGTATCGTGGGGCGAGTTCTTTCATCCCCTTACTCTGTGGTAGTGCTGCATGAATCGCCTCGGCAACAGCAATCGGGTGTAACTCATCACGTGTGGTGAAAAGCACCAGTGCTTCATTTTCGAGTGTCTTAAGTGCCTCTAGAGAGGTAAATGGTCTATCCTGCCACATCTTGAATAGCACAGACGCAGCTGGCTCTGCCTGTGGACGGCCAAAGACGCCATTGATGGAACGTGCGACTTTTTCATTTTCTTTAAGTAAATCCTGGTAGGCTGATATTTCCTCAAGCTTCGCTTCCCCCTGCTCGATTCCCGCAGCAAGGATCTGCTGCCCGGCATCCGCCACAAGCTTCAAATGTGCCGGTTCCTTTTGATCGAGCCATGAAGGACGTAGAATAATAATTTTATGCACACGTTCTGGGTAACGTAGCGCAAGGTTAAGCGTCACTCCTGATCCCATAGAAAGTCCACCGATATTACACTTTTCTATTCCGAGTTCATCCAGAATAGCGATCGCATCATCTGCGTATTGATCAAAATTAAGAACCTCATCAGAGGTGTATGTAGAATCTCCGTGCGCACGAAAGTCAGGGGCAATCAACTGAGTATTCTCTAAGCCAGCGAGAGCTCCTGTTGTCTGCCTTCTATCTGCGCCGAGTCCGTGCATAAAAAGCAGCGGCTCTCCTTCTCCTATTACTTCGTAGACAATGGTGTCTGACATGCGAGAATCATTATGAAAAGAGCACTTATCCTGCAAGGAGTTTTTAGAAAAAGTCTGACTCGATAGGCAACTTCTCAAGCAAACGCGATTCCACCCAAA
>JALZVA010000092.1 GCA_023301335.1 Akkermansiaceae bacterium | reverse complement strand
TCCTTCAAAGAATGCTTCGTAAAGCTGGGAAGGGTGCCTCACTTCGAGGTAGTTTGCAGCGATACCGCGTAAGGTGTCATCCTCCCGAAATCTCCCCATCATGTATCCAAAATTTTCAATCCACAGTCCTCCCCGCTGCCCCTCTAGGCCCGGAATAGGCTGGCCAAGTTCCGGAGACACGGCGATACATTGATTAAACACCTCTCCTCTTTTGCCAAACTCGGCATGCTGGAGGTGGCTATCATACAGGGTGCCTGGGAACTTCATCCCCCAGCTCACATTCGTCACTCTCCCATACAGCTCTCCATTAATAAAGTTTGCCAGTCTCCCAAACATTAAACCGAGAGGGGCTACCACGCATAAGCCATCGCCTAAGCCTGTCCAACTGACCTTCATTTTCTTACAATAAAAGAAGGTGAATATCATTAGACCTAGAATGCCGCCATGGCTTGCCATGCCTCCTTCCCAGACCCTTACTGGCATGAGTGGATCCTCTGTGACCCATCCCCAGCCGTGTGCAGGAATATGATAGAATAGCACATGCCCAAGACGCCCTCCGATAAACACACCAAAGAAGGCAGCAGAGGCGATAAAGTCTGCGGCCATGACACCAGGGAGCACCCAGAGTTTTTTATTTCCTAAGTGTTTTAATAGCAGGTAACCACCTAAGAAGGCGGCAAGATATGCGAGGCCATACCAGCGTAGCTTGATCGATTCTGTTAGCTCGAACAAAACCGGGTCTAAATTATGCACGTAGGTAGCAATCACATGCAGAGAAGACACCATGAAGAAATCAGGGTCAATCCGAAACATCTCTCAATAGAGTCAGGGAGGGTGAGGAAGAAACAAAAAAGGAGTAAGTAGGCTCCCCTACTACATCTTTTCGTAGGTTCCCTTGTCTTGTTTTTTTAGGACTTGGAAGCCCTTTGCCTTTGCATCACTGATTGAGAAACCACGTGCGGCATTTGGTTTACTCACTTGGCTGACGAGTTTTTTTACTGGGTTCCTACAGCTTGGGCAGTTCTCCAGAGGTGGTCTACTCACTGGACGAATCAGCTCAAACCCTCGTGAGCAGTTACGGCATGATTTCCCCTCTATATTAGGGTTTTCAGAAATGTATTCGTAAAGTGGCATGTCTAAACACAAAGAAGCGTAAGATAGAATACACTACCTTACGAATTCTTAAAGTGGTAATAGTTTAGCTTACGCTACCTCTTTACCAGCTTGACTTCGTCACTCCAGGAATCATCCCGTGTGATGCAAGCTCGCGGAACGAGATACGTGATAGCTTAAAACGTCTGAGGTAACCGTGACGACGGCCAGTGACCTGACAGCGGTTAACCACGCGAGTTGGGCTCGCGTTACGTGGGAGCATACTTAGCCCAATGTAGTCTTTTTCGTCCTTAAGCTGCTGACGCAACTTGGCGTATTTTGCTACTACCTTCCTTTTACGCTCGTTGCGTGCGATCCATGATTTCTTTGCCATTGAGGGAGCTGATTTATATGCTTTCCCCTTCTATGCAAGCAATTTTTTAAACTATTAGAGAATATTCTCATATTTTATAAAATCTCTGTAAAAAGAGGGAGGTTTTCACCTAAAAACACAAATAATACGCCTCTGCAGAATAGACTGCTGGGATTGCATAAAAAAACCTCTGCATCCTTTAGCCCGTCTCCACGGCTACCGTCAATGCACGACACGATAAAAAAGTGCGCTTATGAATCACACACATTGCAAATACTCCTGCTCCTAGGGCGGAAGCCTACACCCCTCAAACATCGCCCGTAGGCTACTCTCCTTTCTCTCTAGCACCGGGGGCTCTCACCCGATGCTTCATCATCATGAAAAGCTCTGCTGGATCATTCTCGAGTAAGTTTTCACAGGCTGCTTTTTTCTCCTCATGATTGAGCTTCCCGTCTTTATCGGTATCAAATTTTTTGAGCATTTCTTGGTGCTTAAACTGGCGTGCTTGTGCGTGCTCTTCTGCACTGAGGTCTCCGCTCTCATCGGCATCAAACTTAGCAAGAAGGGAGGTTTGTTTCGCCTTCCAGAGTTCTTTCATTTTTTCTTTAGCAACCTCACGCTCTTGCTCTGAGAGGGTTCCATTCCTATCGATATCATGGGTTTCCATGAAGTTTTTTTGAAGTCGTTCACCTGATTGACGGTACTGCCCCATGCGCTTATTTCTACTTTCGCGTGCCGCCTCATGCTCTTTCTCTGAGAGCTTTCCATCTCCATCAACATCAAATTTTTCTAAAACTCTCTTTCTGTGGTTGGCTAACGTGCCCTCGAAGTGCTGCCTTCTTTTTTCCTTAGACTCACGCGCTGCTTGATGCTCTTCACGGGAAAGTTTCCCATCTCCATTAGTATCATATCGCTTAAGTTCCTCCTTAGACATTCTTGGTGCTTGGCCAGCTGGCCCTTTTCTCCGTTTCCCTCCATGCTCTTCTGCCTCTACTCCTCCGAGAATGACGAAAAGTAGGCAAAGTAGGATGCTGGTTGGGTGAGTCTTCATAAGCTTGTATGGGTATAGAACTGCAATATAGGGAGAAAGTTGCCAATCACATCCAAATTTTTAAAAAAAAATAAGATCTATGGAGTGGTACTCTCATAGACCTTATAGCTAAAAACCGAGGTTTTAAATCTTAGTTCCTTGAAAATTTCTCTGCGGCTTCCTTGGTGTACTTACCGTATGCCCCGAACCGCTCTGGAAGATTAATGATGGAACCATCTTCTTTATAACCACTCAGACCTAGTCTATCATGCACGCGGATCATAGCACTCATCTCTAAAAGACGTGTATAGGCAGATGAGTTCAGTTTAGCCTTCATCTGAGCCCGCTCTCTATTATCCCAGAGCTCTCGGACTTCTTTTACTTCAGGATCATTTTCAAGAAGGGTCAATGCGGAGACGATCGCCTGAGTAAGTACGTCTGCTCCTGAGAAGTCAGCTACCATTGCTTTATTATAAGCGATGAGTGCTTCACCTGTGCGTCCCTCACTCTCCAATGCTTTTGCATAGATGAACTCTACCTGTGCTCGAAGTGCATTAGGGAGCTTCTCTTCTCTCCAGTTTTTCTCATATTCTGTGATGAGACCAGAATGGTTTGCTTTATCTTGGAGCTGCACCCACTGGGTATCAATTTTAAGCTGTTGCTTTTGACTCTCCTTAGTGAGCCATTTTTCTTGAGAAGCAGCCTTCTTAGCAGCCACAAATGTCTCAAATTGTCCAAGCTTTCGGTAGCACCCAAGCTCGTAGAACTCCGCCTGAGCCACGAAACTATTTTTAATATCAGAGAAATTTTTATACTTCTTTTTAATCTCTTTAAACGCGGTTAGAGCGAGCTCATACTGTCTTTTTTCATACAGCTCTACAGCAGCTACAAAGTCAGCAGGACGGGCGAGGTAAATCGCTTTCTGTGTATTGACAACAACGGATTTAGCTTGGGGTTCGTCCAGATCTTTACGATACAGTAGCTTATTTTTTAAGATACTTTCTACAATGACTGGTCGATTCGTAAGGCGCTTGCCTTCCGAGTTCACAATCATTGCAGCAAGCAGAGGCTTTTTTTTCGCCTGCGCTAAAGTAGAGCCTGTGCATACAAGGGCAGCTGCCCCGAATGTTATTATTGATGAAAATTTCATAATTTTTATTCTCTTTATTCTTAGTTTCTTATTTTCTCTCTACCTAATGCCACGAACACGTTTTCTTGCCTCTTCGATTTTCTCTGCTTCTGCTTTTCCGGCCTGAACCTCTGCATCCGCTTCAAGGTCTGAAACAGCATCTTTGATACTCTCCCATATATCTTGTTGCTTACTGCTCATAGCACCTTTTTCCGCGGCCTCTTCAAAGGATTTACGCACACTTCTCACGTAAGCCTCACCGAACGCCCATTTCTCATACTTTTTCTCGATCATTTCCATGGTGCGCAGCATCGCTGGCCCTGAGTAGTCGATGAAGCCTGGAGCTGAACTGACAACGCTTCTGTAGTGCTTCAGAGCTTCTGCTTTATCCCCTTTTTCATACTGAGCATCGGCGAGTGTCAATCTCACCAAGGTTCTATAGCTAGAAGTCTTATAGGTGCTTGCGAATGATTCGGCTTCTGTAATAACGGCGCTGAAATCACCCAACTCTCCTGCGATTTTGACCATCGTGAAGTGGGCTTTTTCTTTCGTCCTTTTATCTGACTCTTTGCTATCACGCACTTGCTGAAGGTCTTTATATGCCTTAGGGAGCTTCGTTTTGTCCTCTGCGTCAATAAGTGCACTGGCGAGGCCAAAGATCGCCTCATTTTTAAATCCAAGCTCTTTAGAAGATTTTACATTGGCTAAGACTTGCTCATGAAAGCGCGTTGCTTGTTGTAGTGCTATGGTTGTTTCAGCACTTTGTCTCAAACTTTCCCCGATTGTTACCAAGGTGGAGTTATTCAGCTTCGTCAGATCAAATGTGGAAAGCTCTTTCAACATTAATGAGGAGGCTTTCTTCCATTTCTTTGCAGCAGCTTTATCATCGAGCTTAGTGGCAGCTTTTTCAAGGCGGCTATAAGTATCTACAAGAGACATTTTCACTAATGACTGGGCATACACACTATCCTTGCTGATATTAAAATCTTTCGCGTAGTGGCTTTTCAATTTCTCCGCGTCATCATTATGCACACTTAAGTATTCTTCTGTGTAGGCTTCAATCAATGATGAGATTCTTGGCGAGGCTTCTTGCTTCGCGTGTTCTTGAATAATTTGCTTAAGGTTGGCTAGTCCTTCTTCTCCACGACCGTTTGCAGATAGCGCTGCAAGCCCTACTGTGGCAACAGAGCCGTTGTAACCTTTGTCGCTGTACTTAGCCCAGAACGTATCGTAATATTGTAATGTGGCTTTAAAGTTCTCTGCCTTTTTCTTCTTCTCCGCCTCTGTTTTCTCTGGCTGAGATGCATCCCCTAAAAGAAGAATAAGGTTAGTCAATACTTCCGCTTCCACTGCTTGATTATTCGCTTTCTGCGCGACCTCTAAAGCGAGCTTGTAGTCTTCCTGTGCTTTATCATCGTTTGAAAGGTTTTCATTATTATTTGCACGGAGTGCATAGACTTGATCGAGGATTCCACAGTTTGGATACTTATTAATGATCTCGTCTAAGCTCTTGGTGGATTTTTCATACTCTTCAAGATTTGTGTAACAATTAGCACGATCATAGATAGCGTTAGGGAAATACACGTTCTTTGCTGGGTCTGGGTAATCACGTAAGAACGCATCTAATTTTTGCGCAGCTTGTGCCCATTCCTGAAGGTAGGTCTCATTGGCAGCTTCCCAATATTGCGTGGCTAGAGAATATGGACTTTCTTTATGCTTTCCGCCTTTACCGTAAAGTTTCACATGCTCACCAAGTGGAGCTCTTGCTTCAGCTGACTGTCCTAAGTAATAATAACTCCCGGCTAAACAATACAGTGCAAGTCTATGCTCCTCTGTGTCCGATTTGATAGACGGTAAGAATGTTTCAGCTAGTTCCGCACATTTTTCAAACTCGTTATTTTGGAAGAAAAAGAGGAGGATGAATTGCTCCACATTAGATTTGTGTGAGCTCTGAGGAAAATCACTGCGGAATCTATGCCCATACAGTTCAAGTTTTGCGGCATCTTTAATGAGGTATGAAGTTCTCACCGCATGAAATAGCCAGTCTTCACGCTTTGGGTGGTCGCTATGGTAGAGTTCGATCATCTCATAAATAGCAAAGGCAGCCCTCGAGTTCCCCTCAGATTCATGATAATCTGCCAGAACCAAGTTCTGAGTTATTTCATGCGGCTCTCCTTTACCAACTTGCGTCTCAAAATTACTCAAGCTTTGGGTGATCTCAGCGGTAAACACGTTATCATGATGATCAACCATTCCCTTATACCCCCCTAAGTTTGCAAGCTTCAGCTCCATATCTTCCTTCGATTCGATACTACTCGGAAGGAAGCTTTGGAACATAAAGGCCGCTTTATCTAAGCCCAATTTCTTACAGTCGATAGACAGTTTGATGAATAATGGAGTGAAATTATACATCTGATAAGGTGACAGAGTCAGGGTGTCTCTGTGTCTTATCATATAGGTAATAAGACTCTTCTCTAATCTATCCTTACGTGACTGACTATCTTTGGCTTTTTCTACTTCCTTCAGCGTTGCCTGACAAAATGCTTGGAATCCAAGCACTATAGCAGGGCCTGTAATTTTATAGCGTTGCTTCGTCTTAGGCAGTGCCAAATAGTCCAACCCTTTCAAGCCTTCCTTAAGGTCTGGCTCTGCTTTTCTAAAAAACGCGATGCTTCTATCGAGGATGAATTTCCCTTTCCCCTGCCCGTCTAATACAAAAGCTTCTGTGGAGTTTCTCTTCGTGTATGCAGCGGTAAATGTGTCCCATGCTTTTATCGCCTCTTCAGGTTTCCCCATCGATAGTAAGCATTGCCCAATCAAATGATTGATTCTATTTTTCTGAGGATTTTCTTTTAAATCAGTTCCGACCTTACCACATTGAGTATAGGCATCTATGGCATCCTGGTAGAGTTCATTTGCCTGTTTCTTAGATGCTTCATCTGCTCCCCTTGCTGCAATTTTTCCAAGCTCTTGAGCTCCACGTCCACGATTAAACCAAATAAAAGCCATGCTCTGTGCTCCATAAAGTTCCACTCCATTTTCTGGCTCATAAAGTTCTGTAGCTTGTTTAAATAAAGGATACGCCTCAGCCCAGTTATTTTCCTTACTGGCAAGCTGTGCTTTCCCTACAAGCTCATTGATGCCTTGGGCAACTGCGGTTTGAGGAAGAGCCACCAAGAGCGCTGCCCCTGTGGCTAAAGCAAATAAGGAGGATGATTTTTTTCTCTTCATAATGTTTCTATTTTAAATGGTTGAATAAGAAGGACGCTGTTCCTTAGAAAGCGCCCTTAAATTTGCCTTTCTATTTTATATAACGAATAAGGCTTGGTTATTATTAGATTAATTGTGTGGGTTCACTAC
The DNA here is from genome assembly GCA_023301335.1 of Akkermansiaceae bacterium. Lineage (GTDB taxonomy): Bacteria > Verrucomicrobiota > Verrucomicrobiia > Verrucomicrobiales > Akkermansiaceae > Rubritalea. The sequence goes on along the minus strand of JALZVA010000092.1, from coordinate 967 downwards.
TGAGCATATTCTGTGAATGTGATCTGCGTGATGCTGTGCTTGGCTAAAATGTTAAGAAGGTCGACTACGTATTGAGCTTTTGTTTCCTTTACTGCCTTTACCTTAACGATCGCCTTATCACCTGCTAATTGGCTGTATGCTCCAATCACCTGATCAAGCTGTGCGAGGTCGGTCTCTGGTAATCTATTTGTAAAATCAGACTTTCCTGCTCCAGATACATTCTCTACAGACTTGTCTATCTGGACTTGTTGAATTGTCCCGTTTTGTAAAACTACAAAAAAGATAGGGTCAATGTCTGGTGGTTCTTCAGAAGTTGAAGCCGACCCAGGTAGCTTTAGCATGAGATCTGACTCCTGCTCAGCAATAGTCGAGGTAACGATAAAATAAATAAGGAGCAAGAAACAGACATCAATCAGTGATGAGATGTCGACTGTTGGTTCATCTTCTTCCAGCTCTAAGCCTTTTTTTCTACGTGCCATGGTATAAATCTACTACTCTTTTTGGAAACTTGCAAAGTTCACATTAATCACTCCTGAGAGCGCTGCTGCCTTCTTCACCTTCTGGATATCTTTCCACTCAACGGCTCTATCACAGCGCATGTGCAATGTAACAGGAATGGTTGGTCGAGTCTCTCTAATCGCTTTTACCTCTTCCTCGATATGTAAGCCTAGTTCATCACTAATAATGATATCGGTGTTTTCATTACTGTAAGTCACCTCACCTGATTCCTCACTTTTAAACACGTTAACCACAATACGTGCAATCGTATCCTTCTGGACGGCAGATCTACTTGCGATGGTAGGCTTCACCCTAGGGTCGGTCTGCACCTCAGACTGCGTGGACACGACAATGAAGAAAATCAGTAATAAGAACACCATGTCAATCATTGGAGACATATCCATATTCAGCTCATCGCCTTGATCTTTAACTTTCTTTTTTGCCATTGTTATCTGTGGTTAGCGCTCAG
>JALZVA010000091.1 GCA_023301335.1 Akkermansiaceae bacterium | reverse complement strand
ATCATTATAAAAACTCTCTCCAAGCCAGTGATCAAAACTCACTTCCAGTCTATCATAAATGTTCTGTAAGCCCTCTTTGGAAAGTTTTACACAGGTTTCCCAGATCTTGAGATTCTCAGCGTCTCCTTGTTGGAGTTTGACTAACTCATCTCTACACAGCTGCTCTAACTCTGCATCTGATTTAGTAGCATCATGGATGGTTTTATAAAGACGCAGGAGCTCGTCTAGCGGGTTCTCCTCTAACGCTTTTTCATCAAGTAAGGTTTTCCACCCTTGAATCACTTTCCCAAACTGGGTACCCCAGTCACCAATATGGTTATCTGCTATCACCTTGTGCCCAAGGAAGCGTGCAACCCTAACAAGCGAATCTCCAATAATGGTAGAGCGAATATGACCAACGTGCATCGGCTTCGCCACATTGGGGGCAGAGAAATCCACTACCAAATTCTTCGGCTCAAACACTTCCTCCACACCGAGGCGTGGATCGTTTAGCACAGCAGCGATTTTTTCGCCCCATGCTCCTGGAAGCAAGCGGAAGTTAAGAAACCCTGGGCCTGCGATTTCACAGCTAGCAAAACCCTCTACCGCCAGTGATTCAATAATTTTAGCAGCCAAATCACGGGGACTCATCTTCAACCTTTTAGCCAGCATCATCGCCGTATTCGTCTGGTAGTCTCCAAATCGTAAATCTTGGGAAACGGTCACCTGTGGGACAAAGCCATCAGGAAGTTCAAGCTCAAGCGACACAAGGGCGTCATGCACCCTCTCTTGTAAAAAGGTAAGAAAAGTCATAAAAAAATTATTGTTCGAGCGCCACACGCGAGGGACGAGAATCAAAAATAGTATGAACCTCGTCTTTTGTCTCAGCTTTCTCCAAAGCCTTTCTCACCTCACAATTTGTGAAAATCTTAGCAATCGCAGCAAGTGTTTGTAAATGCTTATGATAGTCCTCTTTCGGCACGACAAAGAGAATCACAAGCTTAACTGGGGCATTATCTAAGGCTTCGAAATCGATCCCCTCTTTAGATCTCCCGAACACACAGAGAACTTCCTCAATATCCTCAGAAAAGGTATGCGGGATCGCTACTCCAGAGCCTATCCCAGTGCTAGTCTGGTCTTCCCTTTCTAAAAGTGAAGCGATGATTTCAGCTTTCGTGTCTTCTTTAAAAGATACTGTATCACTTAAATGATCTACCAATTCTCTAATTGCGTCCGGATATCCCGAGGAGCGCATTTCGAGAAGCATTTGCTCTTTGTCTAATAAAGATGAAAGTTTCATATGCATATAGAGCTTTTCGGCTCGGCTTTTATATAAGCCTCTCTCGCCGCTTAGCAAGACATTTCAACCCCATAAACACACTCCCACTAGCCTCCCTATGAGCCACTCTAGAAGAGAATTTAGTTTCCGCTATTTTTTAACTGGAGTTTTTCCCTATTTCACACACTTTTAGCCTCCTATCACACGATCCAATTGTCATTTTATGTCTAAAATAATCATCATCGGAGCTGGCGGCGTTGGCTCAGTCGTCGCACATAAATGTGCACAACTTTCCTCAGTATTTACGGAAATCGTGCTCGCGTCACGCACTCTGGCTAAGTGCGATGCCATCGCAGCCTCTGTGAAAGAACGCACGGGGGTGATCATCAAAACCGCACAGATTGACGCTGACCTCGTCCCCATGACTGTCGCCCTCTTAAAAGAAGAGAACCCTTCCTTGCTCATCAACGTCGCCCTTCCCTACCAAGATCTCGCCCTCATGGATGCGTGCTTAGAAACTGGTGTCCACTACCTCGACACCGCAAATTATGAACCTCCTGAGGAAGCAAAATTCGAGTACCACTGGCAGTGGGCTTATCAAGATAAATTCGAAAAAGCGGGACTGAAGGCACTGCTTGGCTCGGGCTTCGACCCCGGCGTGACCAATGTCTTTACGGCATGGGCTTTAAAGCATCACTTTGACACCATAGAATACCTCGACATCATCGATGTTAATGGGGGCGACCACGGCCAAGCCTTCGCCACAAACTTCAACCCTGAGATTAACATCCGAGAGGTCACTGCCCGCTGTCGCCACTGGGAAGACGGCGCTTTTCAGGAAACCCCCGCACTCTCTACCTCCGCCACCTTCACCTGCCCAGAAGGACTGGGCGAGTTCAGCATCTACCGAATGTACCACGAGGAAATGGAGTCCTTAACCAAGCACATCCCAACCATTAAACGTGCCCAATTCTGGATGTCCTTTTCAGACGCTTATATCAAGCATCTCGAAGTCCTTCAAAATGTCGGCATGACCCGCATCGACGAAGTAGAATACCACGGACAAAAAATCATTCCTCTCCAATTTCTCAAAGCCGTCCTCCCCGATCCCGGAGACTTAGGGAAATCCACTACTGGGAAAACCTGCATCGGCTGCATCATCCGTGGGATCAAAGATGGAGAAGAAAAAGCCGTCTATGTTTATAATATCTGCGACCATGAACAATGCTTCGAAGAAGTCGGCTCCCAGGGCGTCTCCTACACCACTGGAGTCCCCGCAATGATCGGCGCCAAATTACTTCTTGAAGGAACCTGGGCCACACAGGCCGGAGTCTGGAACATGGAACAAAACGATCCCGACCCATTCATGGCGGACCTCGAAGCACATGGCCTTCCATGGACCTGCATAGAACTAAGCCCCGAGCAAGCACGCACATTTTCTGTCGCAGAGGCATAGTATGTTCGGGAGAATAAGCATTTCCCTAGTAAGCTTCTCTATGGAGAAGAAACTGAAGACTAAAGTATTCATATAAAATAGATCTCTTACTAGAGACCTATGATTGCAGCATAATTTTTTATTCTCTAAATTTAGCTTAGAAAGGGCTCGCTCTGGAGCTAAAAATTTCAAAAAACAGAACTCATAGATCTAAGTTTGTTCCCCCTCTTTGGAAAATGCGAGAATGAGGAAGCATAACAAAATCAGTAATAAGGGCGTATATGAAACCCACATTGAAACCATCGAATCAAAGGGATTATTAATATGAGGGTTCTTCATATCCATATGTGAATAGAAAAGAGAATGCCCAGTCATCACCCCCACAATTACGAGCATCACACGTGAAGTATCAATCGGAGCACGATACACACCAAAAGCACTTAGAAGGATTATCGGCAAAGGAAGGATGTCCGCAGGCACCTCAGATCCCCCGACAACTAGACAAACACATGCCGGCAACCCGAATAGTAAGGCTAACCTGACCCAACCAGTGAATGTGATATTTTTTAGCATAGTGTCAGAAATGGCCTAATCACAACTAAAGTCGAATGGTAGCGAACAGGTTACAGGCTAAAACCATAATTAAAGTAAACTACTCGACGCTTAGTGGTCTATCAGCACCTTGTCCCTTATCAGTGGCCTTAATACGTTTAAAAAACTCTCGTCCATTAATTTCAGAAATACCATCTGATAAAGAAACAGAATAAGTGTCGTCATCCTCAAATTTTAAAAGCGCGAACGGGTAATCATCGAAAAGGGATTCCTTCATATCACTCTTAATCACGATCTGTGATTCACTTGAGTCTAAAACCTTAAAAGTGAAACTCAAATTGGCAGCTTTCATCTCAAACTCACCGCCACCTTTCTTTGGGATTGTAAAAGCTTCCGTCAACATAGTGCCTGTCCCGTCAGATTTAAAAGTTATCACTACTTTCCCGAAAAAATTAGCAAATGCCTTCTTTTGATAATCTGTGAATTTTGCATGCTTGTCGAGATAGGCATGCGTAGCTTTAGCATCGGAGCGCCAAGAACCAATAATTTTTGACTCTTCATTTTCTGCGAATACTGGCGATGAGAGTAATGCAAAGATAAAAAATCGAACCATTGTATTCTTAAGTGAGCGCAGCAGCATAGTCGTTTCACACCTCTCGACCAACTTCACTAAAATTGTTTGCCATTTATGCTTCATAAAAAAAACTGCCCAATCAGTAAGAGAGAATGCTGACTTCAATTTAAGGTTCATAAGCATTAATAAAATTTTGATTTCAAAGCCCAGTAACGAATCGATGTTCGCTGTTTATTCTAGAAATCAATTCCAGAAATAAGGTCACCTACCAAATCCCCCACTGCACCAATGACATCTCCTGATAGATCTAAAATATCTAAAGGAGCTGACACCACGTCTACGACACTCCAAGAACTAGAATCACTTTTATTTCCTGTAATCTTAGATTTTGTGCTCTTAAAGGCTAAAATCTTTGAATATTCCCCACGATCAAACCAAATTGAATGGCTATCGGGACAATAATCAAGAGTCACTTTCCGATATTCAAATCTCTTCATTGAACTACCCGATTGTGGATTGATAGCTGAATCACTTTGAGCACTCGTAAATTGTTTTTTTAGTAACATTTCGAGCTGTGCTGCGGACTTCTGCTCTAAAGGAAGAAAAAAGCCATGGCACTCTTGGCAAAAGTGAATGTCTATATTCCCTTTTTTATGGGGAACAAGTGTTGTGTTGTCTCGTGGGCATTTCATTTTTTTACAAAGGTTACATAGCTGAGGCTTAAAACTTCAGCATTAGTTAGAATTAACGATGCGTTCAAGGTTTCCGCGCGTTATTTCAAAAATACAAGGTCTTAGAAACTAATCCAGTATTATATTCATACCTAAACTCATTATGAATATACCATACCTCATCGGACTCGGTGTCCACAAGGGTACAATAGCAATCGCCTCTATTTCTTCTCTACTTAGAGAGAATGCTCCCTATCATGAAACCTCTGGTGGAGCGTCCCAAGTATGCGAACGAGTTCTTCGTAAGCTTGCTAAAAAACTCAAGGTCACACTTCAGAAATTTAGCACCCAAGCAGAGCCGCATAAATATGGGAACCAGCTCTTTATTCACTAGTGTAAACTAACATGCATAACCCGCGTTCTATCGCTCCAAACGAAGGGGTTATTTAACAATCGATAACTCACATGCTCTGCTAACGCTCTGATGAGAAGCTATCTTTGGGGTTTATCGGTGATGTTTGTCAAAATACGGATAACCTCAGCATGATTACCTGTCTTGACGCATTCATTGGAAGCTTCAATATAGCTTTGAGCCATATCGACATCTTTTACGGCCTGCTTCATTATTTCCAATTGATCAGTAGGTAGATCCATCTCATTAAATAATTCATCGCTATCAATTTGCATGCCTTCTTCATTCAAATAATTAATAACGTCAGGATCAGGGCCTTTGGCTGCATTCTTAGCTATCTCCAGTGAAGTTCGGTTATCCATCGTGTCTCGCATAGATGGATTTGCACCGCTCGCTAGCAAGAGACGCACCATTGAGAGATGGCCTATATCCGCAGCTTCCATCAACGGAGTTTCTGAACCATCTATCTCCTTTCTACGATTAACATCTGCGCCAGCATTAATTAATAGAATTGCCTTTTCTATTTGTCCTCGCGCTACTGCCATATGGAGTGGAGTCCAGCCATTTATACCTATGCCGTGGATGTCGGCTCCAGCCTTTATCAATTCGGCAACGATCATTGTCGATTCATCCATTTCAGATTCAATTGCACTCAAAATACATGTGTATCCATCGTCAACCTCTACATTTGGGTTAGAATTATGCTTGAGTAAGAATTTCACCAATTCGAGGTTACCAAATGAGACAGCAATCAGCAGCGGGGTGTCACCTAGATAATCTCGTTCCTTAATATAGCTTGGGTCATCTAGCACTCTTTGCTGAATAGCTGTGATGTCGCCATCTTTAAGCTCATCCGACGTCCATGTGTTATTTACGTTAAGAGACATGATTTGTGTGTTTTCACTAGAGTCATTTTTACATCCAATAACCAGTGTAAACAATAGTAAACTTAATAGAGATATCTTCATTAGAATGTATTTCGATGAACGTTAGAGTGAATGTGCTACTTAGCGAAGATTAAGACTGTGAATTCAAAAACAAGCTTTCAGAGCGAAAGGCGTCATATTTCACGACTTATTCAGTCCGCGCCATTCAGTTATGTCCCTTTATTTATTGAGCTCTCTTTATTTACTCACTTAGAGGGCTTTGCTCTTACACAGATGAGTTCAAGCCATTCGCGTGTTAACTTATTTCCTTTTGTTGGCAACCAATAGGCTGGGTGCCAACGGTAGGGCAACAGCGACAGGGTCTGCTTCCCCTGATTCCAACTGAACGTAATTTCGAGAAAGTAGATGGGTAGCGGCTTCAAATGCCGAGGAGCCATCCTGCAAGTTACTTCGATGATATCGCTGAACAAAATCTCATGATTCGCTCTAGTCCCTTTCAGTATAAGACGATCCTCCAATAACTTGCATTGGCCTCTATCCGCGAAAAGGCTCCTAAAAAAACCAAAAACCAACGGCTCCTTAGATAGCTCGAAATGCGCTGCTTGTTTTCTCATGATTATTTGATTGTCGTAATGGAAGACTTGAAATGTTGGTATCGAGGGAATTCGAAGATTGGTTCTTTTTTTAGCGAACGTCATAGCATAGCCATCCTAGACGGGAGGGCGATGGTGGACTGTGGTTTAAGTGTTTAGTAGTGTAAAA
>JALZVA010000090.1 GCA_023301335.1 Akkermansiaceae bacterium | reverse complement strand
GTTCCTCGTGGACCTGGCATGGAGAGAAAAGATTTACTAGGAATCAATGGTAAGATATTTACCGGTCAAGGACAGGCGATCAATGACAATGCGGCAGATGATGTGCGTGTGCTGGTGGTGGGGAATCCATGTAATACGAATGCTCTCATTGCGATGAATGCTGCTAAGGACATTCCTAATGAGCGCTTCTTTGCCATGACTCGATTGGATGAGAACCGTGCGAAGTCTCAACTCTCTGAAAAATCAGGAGTGCACCAAAGCAAAATAACCAACATGTGCATCTGGGGGAATCACTCTGCCACACAGTACCCAGACTTTACGAATGCGCGTATCGATGGCAAAGCTGCAACGGATGTCATTGATGACACTGCTTGGTTGGAAGGTGAATTCATCTCCACTGTGCAGCAGCGTGGTGCTGCGATTATTGCCGCACGTGGTGCTTCTTCCGCTGCCTCGGCGGCGAATGGAGCAGTTGATACAGTAAAGAGCCTTGTCACACCAACTCCTGCAGGTGACTGGACGAGTGTGTGTGTGTGCTCTGATGGCTCCTATGGAGTGGATGAAGGGCTCATCGCTTCTCTCCCGATTAGAACCTCAGACGGGAAAACCTGGGAAGTCGTTCAGGGAGTCCCCATCAATGATTTTTCTAAGCAAAAAATTGAAGCTTCTGTCCAAGAGCTAAGAGAAGAAAAGGCAGCAGTTCAGGACTTACTATAAAGAAGATCTGAAATTTACTCCATAGCCATTTTTGACTCTTTATCGAGCCGCTAGATCACGTGGATCATATCACTATTACTCAACTTCGGCAGGAGGCTGGGACCTCTATCATGAGTGCCTCCTTGGATGCTCAGTTACAGTCAGTATCGAATCGATCGACCAAGGGGGGTAGCCCCTATCTGGAAGTTGTATTCGCAGATGCGCTCAGTCAGTTCAAATTGAAAATATGGGAGAATAAGCCACAATTTCAATTGGTGAAAGATCTGCCTGAAGCTTCCTTTGTGAGGCTCTCAGGAGACTGGACACAGAGTCAATACGGGGTAGATGGTGTCCGCTGGGATGTTAGACTACTCCGTGATGAGGAGATTGAGGTATTCATGATTGGAGATCCTCAACTCAGTGCTAAGCAAGCCTATGACTGGGAGACGATCACTACGTTTCTTGAAAAAATAACAGACCCTCGGCTAGCGTCATTAGCAGATATCTTTCTGAGTAAATACGAGCAAAGATTCCGTAGGAGTGCTGCAGCTAGAAAAAATCACCATGCACGCAGGGGTGGGCTGGTAGAGCACGTTGCTCAGATGATGCGGACGGCAGTAGCGATTAGTAAGGTCTACCCTAAGCTTAACCGAGATCTGTTAGTCGTAGGAGTCTTATTTCATGACTGTGGAAAGATGTGGGAAAACACCTATCCAGAAGCTGGCTTTCACCAACCGCATGACCTTGAAGGAGAGATGCTCGGACATATCCCTAAGGGCATGGAGGTGTGCACAGAACTATGGAATGAGATGATGTGCAGCACACAGGCAGATGCATGGACAGGTCTATTTCCACTCACAGAGCACGTGAGGATTCATCTCATGCATCTGATCGCTAGCCACCATGGGACTCATGAGTTTGGCTCGCCTACGCTGCCACGCACCCCAGAAGCGTGGGCATTACACTTTGTTGATAATATCGACGCCAAGTATGAAATGCTTAGCCAGGGCTACGAAACAGCACGCGAACTAGCTCCTGGAATCTATGAAAGGCAGTTCCCCCTACCTGCTAATTTAATAGAACCGCTTGCTCATTTTCCAACAACAGATGCACCTCCAGCAGAAGTTGTTAGAACCAGTGAGGCTGAAATGGTAGAGTTAGAGGACGAGCTGGAGTCGAAGCCTTTTAATGGAGAACTTTTTTAAGAAGCGAGTTCTAATTATTCTGTTAGAATAGACACGCTTATTTATCTAGGACATACGCATGGCTCGTATTTCCAAATCGGTTCGCAGCTGTCACAGCGATAGCATCTGGAGCACCCTTTAAGGTGACCGTAAGAGTCTTATTAGAGCCGGCAAACATCGCATACCAGTGCTGGCCATAGCGTGCTTGGACGAGGTAGCGGGAGGCTTGAGGAACGGGTTTCCAAGAGATGACAGCATTCCCTCCCACGAGTTTAGCCTGTGCTGTAGGAGTGCCGGGAGCCGTTTGACTGAGCCATGGCATAGGAGGAACGAGAGCTGGGGAAGCATAATACTTTTTACTAAGGAGGTCATTCACCCCGCCTCTATTTGTCATTAAGCTTTTCATACTCCAGTGAATGTGTCCGACCCAATTTCTTCCAATGCTTCTTGAGAGGCTAACTTGATGAGTGATCTCGGAGGCGGGTCTTCCTGGATCTACATCGCTGTTAATCCTATTGGTAGCGATCCCTGGCCAAACGGGGCGCGTGCCTTGCTGGCGCCACCAGTTAAGGAGAGAGGAAAAGGATTGTTTCTTTGGCGCATCTCTCCAGTAGAGTTGGGGAGAAAGGTAATCACACCAGCCCTGCTGAAGCCACTTTCGAGAATCCGCTGCGATATGAGAGTAAGCATTGAGCTTGGCTTCGATCCCTGCGGGGACTCCAGGTTTCCATATACCAAAAGGGCTGATCCCTACGCGGACATGAGGCTTTAGTTGCTTAACCGACTGGTACATACTCTGGACAAAAGTATCGATGTGCTGACGACGCTGCGTATCAGAGAGGCCGTCAGGAAAGCGTTGTTTTTGCGTGCCGTCTTTATTCACATCGGGATAGGGATAAAAGTAGTCATCGATATGCAGCCCATCAATGTCGTAACGTCGCACTACGTCTAACATAACTTTAAGTGTGTGTTGGCGAGCTGCTTGATTGGCAGGATTGAGCCATTTGTAAGTTTTAAAGTTTTTGATCCATAAGGGATGCTTCTTGGTGACGTGGGAGGAAGAGGGCTGAACGCTTTCGCTTGGGAGTGCGCGGAAGGGGTTAAACCAAGCGTGCACCTCTAGACCCCGGGCATGTGCTTGTTCGATACAAAATTGGAGGGGGTCGTAGCCCGGAGACTTTCCCATTTTTCCACTAATCCAAGAACTCCACGGTTCTAGAGAGGAGCGATAGACGGCATCGGAGTTTGGCCTGACTTGAAAGATCACGGCATTGAGCTTGAGCTGTGCCGCCTTGTCTAAGATCTTGATAAGCTCTGCTTTCTGGATAGAGGAAGACAGGCCCGGGCTACTGGGCCAGTCAATATTCCATACACAGGCGATCCATGCAGCACGAAATTCTCGAGGAAACATCGGAACTTTTTCAGCACATGGACGGTACTGGGAAAATCCAGTGGAAACGAATAGAAGGAGAAAGACAAAGACGAATCTCATAAGCTAATTCATACGTGTAAAATGGGGATAGCTCAACCCCTCAATACACAAAAATTTCTCTACCAATCTAATTTTCTTCGTGTAAGATCACATGAGCTTCGCTGTAAGCCATAGAATAAATGGAAATTTTAAAAGTCATCCTGCTGTTATTTTTTGTGATCATGATCTTCAATTTCGTGATCTTTATACATGAGCTAGGTCATTATTTGGCAGCTAAATGGAGGGGGATGTATGTGGATAGATTCCAGATTTGGTTTGGAAAGCCTCTGTGGAAGAAAAAAATTGGAGAGGTGCAGTATGGTTTAGGCTGGTTGCCCCTTGGTGGATTTGTCTCGCTTCCTCAGATGGCAGATATGGAGGGGATTGAAGGCCGTGTACCCGAGCATATCAAAGGGACCTTGAAGCCTGTGACTCCGATGGATAAGATCATTGTGGCATTTGCCGGACCACTCTTTAGTTTATTACTCGCTTTATCTACAGCTGTGATTGTCTGGGGCGTAGGACATCCAGATACGAAGATAGCCACAACCACAATCGGTTACATTGCCGAGGATTCTCCAGCTCAGGGCATCCTGAAGGTCGGTGATAAGATCCTAGAAGTGGAAGGTAATAAGGTCACTCGCTGGGCAGGAGGACATAAAGAGAGTGTGGATGTAGAAGTCAAACTTAGTGAGGGAGATACCGTCGAATTTGTGGTTGAACGTGATGGAGAGATTTTAGAACTATCTACAGGATATCAGCTGCCCGAGGGACATTTGCTAGAGAGGAAGCATCGCCAAATTGGAATGCATCCTGAGGGTGAAGCGATCGTAGGAAAGATGTTTGAAAACAGCCCTGCGGAGCTTTCGGGGCTAAAAGAGGGCGACAAATTTACAAAAGTAGGTGATGTGAAGGTCCTTGGACCAGCACATTTTTCTTCGTTAATAGAGGATAAAACAGAGATTGATTTAACTTACCTGAGAGGAGGACAGGAACATACTATTAAAATGCAACTCGCCAAGCCTAAGGGCCTAGATGAGTATAAAGTAGGATTAGTCTGGAGTGGAGAGGGTTCTCGATTTATAGAAAAAGCGATGGTGCACCCCGATCCAATCACTCAGGTGATTGATCATTTAGGCTTGATGTGGACGACTATTACGAAAGTGATTTCTCCAAAGACAGATATTAACCCTGGGCACATGCAGGGGGTAGTCGGAATTTCAAAAAACTATTATGATATGCTTCAGGCTGAGAACGGGATCCGCATGGTACTGTGGTTTACAGTGTTACTGAATGTGAATTTAGCGGTGTTAAATTTATTACCTCTCCCTGTTTTAGATGGAGGACATATCACGACTTCATTATTTGAGATGGTGACAAGAAGACCAGTTCCTACAAAGGTGATGCTAGTGCTGCAGAATACTTTTGTGCTTTTACTAATGGGCTTCATGCTTTGGGTTTCCTCCAAGGATATTTTTCAGATAGTGCCTAAAAAAGAAAATACGGTAAGTCCTGGGGAGTATGTCTTTGAAGCTCCGGCGGTAACTTCGCCATCTGGCGCACATGGAAGTGATGAAGCCACAGAGTGATAATGCGAAGCGTGTAGTCCTGAATATCATTGTATTCGGCTTGGCGCTTTTGGTCGTTTTCCTTCTTGGGAAGCTTAGAACGGACAGTGGATTACTAGACCTGGTAAGAGGAGATTTCTCTACAGCTTCCGTCTTAAAAGAAGGGGAGCTAAATACAGCGCGCGGACTTCTGCTCACAGAGGTGCCTACACTAGCTAAGCAAGATACAGAAATCACGAAAATTGTCGACTTGGTCACGCCCAATGTCGTGAGTGTCACGACCTCTAGTGATAGCCCCTTTGACCGTTCTGTAGATGTAGAGCAGGGCTCAGGGGTGATCATCACCGAGCAGGGGCATGTGGTCACTAATTTCCACGTGGTCAGCAGTGATAAATCCGTAAAACTTGCCTACACTGTAGAACTCTATGACGGAACCTTGTTAGATGCCGAACTTGTAGGGGTCGATGTGGATCTGGATCTTGCTGTACTAAAAATTGACTCGGAAGAAAAATTTAAACCGATTGCCATGGCGGATTCTGATGAGGTGTTAGCTGGGCAAAAAGTCTATGCATTTGGAAGCCCTTACGGGCTAGGAGTTTCCTTCTCCGAAGGGAATGTGGCGGCAAGATTTCGATTCTTAAATGAAGTTCAGCATGACCCACTGCAGACAACCGCAGCAATAAATCCTGGGCAATCAGGAGGCCCTCTTGTGAACATAAAAGGAGAGCTGATAGGGGTAAACTCATCAATCTATTCTCGGAATAAGGTATCTGGGTTTCAGGGCATCGCTTTTGCTATCAGGGCGAACGATGTGAAGGCTTCGGTCTGGTCGATGCTGAAGCGGGAGCGCCCAACGCGTGGTTACATTGGTCTGGAAGTAGCGAATATGACGGAGAGTGCGCGGAAGCAATACGCGTATGAGAAAAGTGGTGGTGTACTCGCTGTGTTTGTAAGAAAGAATTCCCCGGCCGACAAAGCTGGTATTAAGCGAGGAGATATCATCACGAAATTTAATGAAAGATCGATCGTGAAAGATCGCCAGCTGGTGGCCTTGGTGAAAAGGAGTGCGAATAAGAAGGTAGAGATTGAGTTTTTTTCACAAGGGGAAGAAAAGAAAATGGAAGTTCAGATATCGGAATGGGCTAAATTAAAAGAAGAAATTCTAACCAACGCTTCTGCTGAAGAACTAGCAAATATTCATGCCTCCGTTGGTCTGGTTGTTGAAGATTTTACTATCATACATGAAGGGTATAAAATCAATGGGGTGAGAATTAAAGAAGTGATTAAGCAATCTAAGGCGGATAGAAAAGGTCTAAAGCCTGGTGATTTGGTAAGATTTCTTAATGGTAGGCAGGTGAGGGATGTAGAGACATTTAAAAAGGATCTAGAAGTTTCTGTTCTAACAGGTCAGAACCCAGTGCTTAAAGTAGAGAGAATAGG
>JALZVA010000089.1 GCA_023301335.1 Akkermansiaceae bacterium | reverse complement strand
GAGCCATGAAAACCAATACGTAAGTTAAGCTTCTGGGCTTTCCAACAGAAATCAACATCGTCTCCTGCGACCCAATAACGCTCACTAAATCCACCAATCAGTTCAAACGCTCCTCGTGTGACGCTTAGATTACATCCGGGGATATGTTCTGCTAAGGTACTAGAAAACATCACATGGGAGGGTGCGCCTGGTGCGGAAGCAACCACCGCTTCGTCTTCATCAATGGGTAAAGGGGCAAGATTTGGACCTCCGCAGAGGTCGCACTCGATTTCTTCGTAAGCTCTTGCAAGCCAGTAAAGCCAATCTAAATCTGGAACACAGTCGTCATCGGTGTAAGCGAAAATATCCCCCTTGGCCTTTCGAGCGCCTAAATTTCTAGCCGCACTAAGTCCTGAGTGGTCTTGCCTGAGATACTTCACAAATGGATAAGCGTAGCAGACTGCATCTAACTGATCGCTGGAGCCGTCATCAATGATGAGGACCTCGTAGCAAGGGTAGTTGACCTGGTGCGCCATTTCTAAAAAGGGGAGGACTCGTTCGGCGCCATTGTGAACGCAAACAATGACAGAGATCATTGGGACACGAGAGAGCGTGGGCAGAGGATATGAATTGGCAATGGCCTGAATGGCAGGTTTGTTAGAGCCATTAGGGCGGGTGAGGCCAAAGCTCCAGTCTTTAACTGTTAGGTTTCCGTTCCTCCATCGATCAGACCAGGCAAAGATAGTCGCTCCGGCAGTGCCAGTCCTTCTCATGGTGGAGAGTTGCCAGTCTAACAGATTGGCTTGTTCTTGTTCGCCATGCCGTTGTGTATCGAGGCCGAATTCTGAGATGAGAACGGGTCTGTCTCCTGCCACATGATGAAGGTGGCGGAGGTAGTCTTCTAGTTTTTGCTGTGTTTCGAGGTATACATTAAAGGCTGTAAAGTCCGCTTCCTGAGGCTCTAGGTATTCAGAGGTAGGGAAGTTGGAATAGGCATAGAGAAGGTGAGGAAACTTCTCCCGAAGTTCCAAGATCAGAGCGTCTAGCGCTTCTCGGGTTTTTTCATAGCCTTGCCAACGTGCAATTTCTGCGGGGATTTCATTGGCGATATAGATCGCCACCACCTGTGGGTGACTACCCCAGATGGAAAGTTCATGTAAAAGTTTTATTCTTCCTTCATGCCAAAAGCTTTCAGCTTCTTCACCGAGGAAGACTCTTGACCATTGCCAAGGGACACTGGCAAAAAGAAGGAGGTCATGCGCAGTGGCAGCCTCTAATAATGCAGGCGATGGCGGAGTGTAAACTCTGATGGAGGTGAAGCCTGCTGCTCGGATACGAGAAAGCTCAGCATCGTGATCTGGGAGAGGGTCAGGAAACGGGCCGTAGGTGACACATTTTATCCAGACTCGGTGACCATCCTGTTTAAAAAATTTGCCATCTACACTTAACCTGTTCATCACCGTTTAAGTCTATAGAGAGGAATGAGACCTTTGCAATAGGAGAAACAATGAGAGGAGGAGTAATAGACGAAGAGGTAAAATAAAAAACACTTCTCATCCAAAAATAGGAGAGAAGTGTTTTTGAAAGTTATACCGTAAAGAATACGGTAAGCTTGGAAGTGATTACTTCCCGAGAACTTTGCCTGCAGCGTTGTTGATAGCCTCAGTAGCTTTGCCTTTTACAGCTTCTTTGGCAGTGTCAACAGCAGAACCCGCAGCACCTTTTACAGTGTCAACAGCATCAGTGGCCATAGACTTACCTTTGTCCATAGCGTCACCTGCAGCACCTTTTACAGTGTCAACAGCACCAGTAGCCATAGACTTACCTTTGTCCATAGCGTCACCTGCAGCACCTTTTACAGTGTCAACAGCATCAGTGGCCATAGACTTACCTTTGTCCATAGCGTCACCTGCAGCACCTTTTACAGTGTCAACAGCATCAGTGGTCATAGACTTACCTTTGTCCATAGCGTCACCTGCAGCACCTTTTACAGTGTCAACAGCATCAGTGCTCATAGACTTACCTTTGTCCATAGCGTCACCTGCAGAGTCTACAGCAGAACCTGCAGTGTCTTTCACTGTGTCAGTAGCAGCACTTGCTCCGTCTTTTACAGCGTTTCCAGCATCAGAAGCAGCTTCTCCTACTTTGTCTAAAGCTGAATTTCCGAGTTCTGTAGCTTTTTCACATGAGGTGAAGGCGAGGGCAAGTCCTAGAGTGAGTGCGGTTGTAAATTTCATTTGTTTCGTTTGTTGGTTTAGTTTGGAAGCTTAGCTAAATTTGCGGCCTCCAGAGTGGTAGACAATTTATTGCTGTTTTTTGTCACAAAAAAGAAAAATTTAGACAAATCTGTAAAAAAGATGAAAGATTATTAAAATTTAAGCGGATTACAGGCAAATTTTTTTATTGAGGAGTAGTTACTAAGACAGCGTCAGCTTGTATTTTTCTTCCTTAAGGGTGTGACATGGCGGGCTTGAGGGAGTATGAGCTTTTAAAACGAACATGAATAGTAAAGAGAACCTCTTATTGGTCATTGGTTACGTATGGCCGGAGCCAGCTTCTTCCGCAGCAGGTAAGCATATGCTTAGTTTGATTCGCCTGTTCTTGAAGCGCGGCTGGAAAGTCCATTACGCCAGTCCTGCTGCACAAGGAGAGCATGAGATTGATTTATTATCAGAAGGTGCAGAGGCGCATCAGATTACGCTGAATTGTAGCTCGTTTGACAGCTTTGTAGAGAGACTTCAGCCTACTGCGGTGCTTTTTGATCGCTACATGATGGAGGAACAATTCTCTTGGCGCGTGGCAAAGGTGTGTCCTGATGCCCTGCGTATTTTGGATATGGAAGATGTGCACAGCTTGAGAGAGGCGAGGCAGAAAGCGATTAAGGCAGGGAAGTGTATCACAGAGGCAGAGGTGCATACAGACCTTGCGAAGCGTGAGGCTGCTGCGATCTTTCGCTCGGATGTAAGTCTAGTGATATCCGAGGCAGAAATGGCTTTTTTACAGGAAAAATATCAGATTCCTATAGATTTACTCGAACATTGTCCCTTTCTACATGAAGCTCATGAAGAACCTCTTCTAGGCTTTGCAGAGAGGGCGCACTTTATCTCTATTGGGAATTTCCGCCATGCTCCGAATTGGGATGCCGTACGTCGGTTAAAAGAAGAGATTTGGCCGCAGATTAGGAAGGCTTTACCAGAGGCTGAGCTCCATGTCTATGGTGCCTACCCACCACCCAAAGCCACTCAGTTACACGATCCTAAAACGGGGTTTTTAGTCCAAGGGTGGGCTTCGGATGCACGGCAAGTGATGGGAAGCTCAAGAGTGTGCTTGGCTCCATTACGGTTTGGTGCAGGCCTTAAAGGAAAGCTAACGGAGGCAATGCTATGTGGGACGCCAAGTGTCACGACCAGAGTTGGAGCGGAGGGGATTCAGGGTGGATTAGCTTGGCCAGGGGCCGTTGAAGATGAGGTGGAGCTGTTTATTAAAGAAGCGATCTCTTTATACCAAGACCAAAAAAAATGGGAGGGAATGCACGTGCGCGGGGAGAGCATCTTGGAAGAGCGTTTTGATAGGGAAAGCATTTCAGAGCGAGTCATGAAAAAGGTAGAATGGTTGCTTCAGAATCTACCTACCCATCGAGAAAAAAACTTTATCGGCGGCATGTTGCTACACCAGAGTATGCGTTCCACGCAGTATATGTCCCAGTGGATAGAGGAAAAAAATCGAAGGTGAAACAGAAGGAGTTAAGAGTTCTATAAAGGAAATCTAGCTCCAATTCATTTTCTGCCTTAAAGTAGAGTAAAAAGATCTGCCCTCAAGACGGATTAAATTAATATAATGAGGTGATTTTTTGATTTTGATTGAGCCACCCTCGGGAACCTCGACCACCACTCTGCCATCGACTGTGTAAATAGTAGGACAGCCTTCGTTATTGATAGAGGAGATCTCGACCTCTGATTTTTCAGAGAGAACTAGTGAACGGTTAGATAAACTATGTGGACAAATCGGAGTGACGACAAAGACGTCTGCCAATGGAGAAATGAGTGGGCCTCCAGCGGCAAGGGAATAAGCGGTTGAGCCTGTCGGAGTAGCCACGATGAGTCCATCCGCTTTATAGTGGTTGAGAAGATCACCATCGATAAGTGCTTCAAGTTCTACCAAGCGGCCAGTCACACCTCGATTGATGGTTATTTCATTGAGAGCAGTGTGTTTTTCCTCGGTTCCATCGGGATAACAGATAGTAGCTTCGAGCTGGATTCTAGGGATGATCCTGTATTGCTTCGAAATAATGGACTCGGTAAATAGATCGAGCTCTTCATCCGTGCAGCTAGTGAGAAAACCCAGCGTGCCAATATTGATACCTGCAATGGGTGTATTCGTGCAGCCTAGTCGGAAAGCTGCGTCGAGCATCGTCCCATCGCCCCCAAGGACAGCAATGATATCTGATTGTTCTGCTAATTCTGGACCTTTTAGGCCTGTTGAATCAACAATCTTTGCCGTATCAGCTTCTAGAATATGGCTAATACCTTGCGCCTCTAATTTTGAAACGAGCAGTTCAATAGTTTTCTTAGCATCCTCCTTATGAGGGTTGGCGATGATTCCTACAGTCATGGTAAATAAATGTTGGTGAAAAGGGTGGAGTGTTACGAAAAAAGTCTAAGAGCTTTTTCTAGAGGTTAGGCTAAGAAGTAGATCGAGAATAGATTAAATAAGGCGTGTCGTGACAGAAACTGTGAAGCTATATAGAGTGAATGATTTTTTAGAGAGAAGAAAAACATTAAAATTAGGAAATGACATTTTTTTTTGACCTGCCATATCTCGACCGTGCAAATTACACTTCAGGAACTCATCAAGCATACTGGCGGAACTCATGAAAAAGGAGATCTAGATTTAGTCTTGAAAGGATTCGCTTCTTTAGACGAGGCTACTTCAGTGGATATTTCGTTTCTAGGGAATGAAAAATACTATAAAGACTATCTGAAAACGCAGGCTGGAGTGGTGTTGATTCCACCAGGGATAGAACAGCCAGAAGGGGGAGCTGCACTAGTTTCCGTGGAGAACCCTTCATTTGCCTTCGGGGAAGTAGTGAGACTATTTTTAGAGAAAAAAAATAAATTCTCTGCCGGGATCGCCCCCTCTGCAGTAGTTTCCAAGGATGTGGATTTAGACCCCAAAAAAGTTTCTGTAAAAGCTGGAGCAGTGATTGAGTCAGGAGTGAAGATCGCTGCGGGAACAGAGATCGGCCCAAATGTAGTGATTGGAGAAAATGTGACGATCGGAGCGGATTGTAAAATTTATGCGAATGTAACAATCCGTGAGGATTGTGTATTAGGCGACCGAGTGATCTTACAACCAAACTGTGTGATCGGTTCAGATGGCTACGGCTACGAGCTAGTGGAAGGTGAGCATAAGAAAGTCGATCAGGTAGGGATCGTCCTCCTCGAAGATGATGTAGAGATCGGCGCGAATAGCACGATCGATAGAGCGCGATTTGGAAAAACAAGAATCGGGCGGGGGACCAAAGTCGATAATTTAGTACAAATCGCCCACAACGTCCAAACTGGAAACCACTGTCTAATCGTCGCCCAAGCAGGTATCGCAGGTAGCTCAAAATTAGGAAACTATGTTACGTTAGCTGCTCAAGGTGGAATTTCCGGACACTTAGAAATTGGTGATCAAGCGATCCTGATGGGCCGTGCAGCCGCCACAAAAAATCTTCCTGGGAACCAAATCTACAAGGGCTTCCCCGCACGCCCAGTGAAGGAAGAACAGAAGAGAATAGCTTCCCTCTCCCGACTCCCTAAACTTCTGAAAGAAGTAAGAGAGTTGAAGAAAAAGCTCACAAAGTAATCCTCACAGGTATGTAATATAGAGCTGTACGAGATACAGGAGGATCAAAGCCCTCCTGTAAGCTTCACAATGCGTTCTAAATTATTTAATTTTCTGTTCGATTGCGATAGGAACATAGCTAATTTCCATTCCTTTTAGAGGGGTGAGCAAAAGTGCTGGGTCTAGCTCTACAAGCTGAGCTTTTGGATCTCTAGGGGATGGGAGGTATGCTTTATCTTTACTCCAGTTTGTATGCAAAAGCTCGACCCTACGTGGTATTTCTTGAAGCTCACTCTCTGTATAATGAGTTACACGAATCGCTGGCTGATCGCAGAATTTATACCAGTAATAGGTGAGCTGGCTATCATCAGATGAATCCACATGATGAGGCCCCAAGGCAAGCCCTAGCTTGATCCAGTATTAAAGGAGTGACTAGAGGTTTACTGTTATTATCCCCAGTGTAGAAATCCTCAGCTTTGAGAGATGTTAGCTTGGTTGATTTAAGGACATTCTTTAAATGAACAGGCTGCCACTTTGATTGCTTATCAGAGATTTTTACGAGTTGGAAATATTCAGGTAAGCGTATGACCTTGTTGACATAATCTAGATGAACAAATTCCTGCTTCCACTTGTAGCAATATTGCTCATCTCCTAGGTAAGCTCGGCTAGCAAACAAATACCAGTCTATGAAATACTTAATCCTGGGTGCTGATCGAGTAATGACCAGATGGAAGTGTACATAGAAAAACCAGCTCCATATTCATGAGGCGGCCTCTCTACTCCAACTACTTGATAGCCAAAATCAGATGTTTTCCCCTGTTGGGTATAAGCCACCTGTGAGGTGAAACTCGTTGCTACCAGTAAAGGTAGCATTTTAGTAAAAAATGAAATGCTCATGCCATTGTTCTATTTATCTGAATAGTTGGATTCAAGACGTTAAACGACAAATAGGGGATGGAAGCACAAAGTCTTTGATGAAGATATTTTTAACGATAATGCAACCACCCTAAAATTGAAACTTGCTCAAGGGTGAGTCCCTGTCCTAGATGCCTTTTTCGAAAGCTTCTAGATGTTTAGTTAACGGGGGTGAACCTTTGGAGGAGTTCTAGGGAGATAATGGGCTACAAATAGGAGACTTTTTCCGAATATATCTTGGTGTTTTTGTTGCCAATTTTTGCGAGGGGTATCCGGGCCTTTTATCCTTTAGCTCATGAAATTTAGCTAGAATACTTTAAAACGCCCGTATGAGAACTCCCTGGCTGTATTTCTAATTTTTTCCAGTTGTTAGTTTTTTTGGGTTGTGTCACAATAGGTTATGAATAAATCGAACTATACATTTCTGGAGCAGCTTGGGCCGCGAGAAGTAGCACAAGGGCATAAAGTAACTAACAAACAAGGAACGAAGCTGTTTACGACTTGGTTGTTTGATGTGTCCCAAGCTCCGAATGTAGAAGCTGAATGGAAAAGCGTATTCCAAGATGTAGTAAAAAAATTATTACATGTAGATTCTCCCTGTGTAGGAGACCTTTTTGAAGGTGGAGTAGGAGAGGCTCCTTATCTCATGTTCCCTTATGATACAAAGGGTGAAAGTTTAGAGGATTATATAGCTAGAGAAGGGCAGCTTTCTGAGGATGAATCACTTTGCTTACTTAAGGACCTTTTGTCTGGCTTACAGGCTTTACATAAGAAAGGTTTATTCATGGGACAGCTATCCCCTCAGTTTGTATATCGTGTACCTCATCCTCGTTTAGGGTTTTGCTATATGATCGCAGACCCTTGCGTCAGCCGATTGTCTTTTTCAATTTTTCCTGATGCGTATGCTACATTTGTAGAGGCTAATCCTCACCGGTGTGCACCAGAATCGCTTTTTGACTTGGTTTCAAATGAATGTTCGGATTTGTATTGTGCCGCTCAGTTAGTATTTGAAGTCTTATTAAATAACCACCCTCTTAAAGGACAGGGAAGAGAGGCTGCTCAGGCACTGTATGAATCCCAAACCTCATCATTAGAAGAGGGCGTTGAATTGAAAGGGATGTCCGAGGATTTGACTGCTTGGTTTAAGAGAGCTCTTACATTCCTTCCTAGTGAGAGAATATCTGAGATTGCCGAGGCTATTAAGAGCTTGCCGAGTAGGAAAGTAGATAGGAAGGAAATGTTTAAAGCTACAAAGCCTGCGGCACTAGAGGAGGAATCTATCTCTCCTGTTGCAGATACGCCAGTGACTTCAACTATTTCTCATACGCAGCCTATCACAACAGCGCAGCAGTCGAACTTGCACACGCAAGGGCACACGGTAAACTCTAGCATTACGGGAGTTCTCACTTCAGCTACAACCACGAATCATACTGCAACTCTTGCTGCCTCAAACACCTCTACCATAGCTACGGTAACAGCCGCTATTCCTACAGCGAGTATGACTGGATCTGTCGCTCCGATGGTGAAATCGGCAGAGAAAAGAAAGGGATTCGGACTATGGATTTTTCTTGGGATGGGAGGTTTAATAGTGATTGCGGCAATCATTGTGATGGTGAGTTCGATGTCGACAGAGGTCGTTATCCCTGGGCAAGAAAATAAAGAGTCGGAAGTAGGAGAAGATAAAGGCTACGCAAATTGGCACGCTAAGATCCAACGTTTATCTCCTCAAATTGTTTCAACTTCTCCTGTAAAGAAGGGGAAGCCACAGAAAATAGATATTCAAAAAGCTGAGAAGATAAGTTTTGAATTCATCTGTAATATCTCCAAATCTAAATCAGGAAGCCCTTGTTTGATGGGGGGGAGAAATAAGAGCTCTCATTCTGGGATATACTATTGTGTGCAGGGAGAGGAGCCATATTGTGGGTTTGCGGACTACAAGGTGAGAAAAACTGTGAAATTTAAGGGGGAAACAGTCCCTTTTAAGGTGGATATGCACCTCATTTATGTGTTTGAGAAGGGGAAGGCAGACCTCTATATGAATGGAAAAAAACTTAAAGGCGTTATTACAAAGACACTTCCTCCACATGGAAAAAATGTGGGAGTAGGGAGTCAGTTTGACCTAGCCCAGAATAAGTTTATTACCTATCACAGTGTAGATGGAGATATTTACCGCTATGCCGTTTATAACAAGGCGTTAACCGCCGAAGAGGTGAGTGTGAATTATGCTGCCTATATAGGCGAGTAACACTTGTATCTTAGTTGATGAAGAACTTTGAGGAATCAATTGGGCTCATGAAAAAGATGAATAAGTTGTAATAAGGATTATTTAAGTGATTAAAAAATAACTGTTGGATACCCTTCGCATGAGGGGAAAAGTTAGAACCTGTTTGTTTTAAATCACTTTGTTAGGAT
>JALZVA010000088.1 GCA_023301335.1 Akkermansiaceae bacterium | reverse complement strand
TAATGAGCAGCTGGTGTTACAGATAAAAGCTGATCTAAAAGCCGCGTATGCAGAGACGAAGGGGGAAGGGCTAAAAAAGAGGCTGATGGATCAGGTGAAAGATAAAGAAATGATAGATCTGATATTATACAGCCAAAAAAGGAATGGAAAAGTGGAGACAGATAAATACCTTCCTGCTTCTGAACAACCGCAACCCTTTAAGGCGGGTACGTTTCCACGCGAATTCGGCGCTGCGGATGGAGAGGTGTCTAACAATAGTAAGGAGTATGCTTCTGTGCCGCAGGCACTATCCCTGCTTAATGGAAATCGTGTTGAGCAGGTGCTATACGAGCGTAGTAAGCTGACGCAGTGGATTAAGGAGACTAAATCTAACAAGGAGAAGATCGACTTGTTGTTTCTCGCTATTTACGCACGTTACCCTAGTGAGGAGGAGTTAGAAGAGTATCTTCCCTATACCGATAAAACCTATAAGCTAAAGGTTGTAGCTAAGGCGATGCTGAACTCTAAGCACTTCTTGTTCATTCAATAATGATTTACCACATCTAACACCATGGGAAATAGCAACGCAAATAAGTTAAACGACCTATCACGTAGAGCCTTTATGGCAGACACTGCGAAAGCTCTTTTCGGGGTGACGATAGGTAGCTCACTCGCGGAGATGTATGGGCAGGGTGCAGAAGTAGAGCATCAGGTGGTGCATGCTCCAGCTGGATTTGGAAAGGCAAAGAGCGTTATCTACCTATTCATGGCAGGAGGGCTCACGCATATTGATACCTTTGATCCCAAGCCGGATATGGGCACTGCAACGATGGGAAAGACGGAGACGATTCGTGGAGCATCTGGAATAGAGCTTGGGCACTATCTAAAAGGCTTGGGGAAATGCTCTTCCGAATTGAGTGTGATCCGATCACTGAATTCCACCCAAGGAGCGCATAGCCCAGGGCGGTATTTTATGCGGACCGGCTATGCGGAGCGTTCCACGATTACACATCCGTCATCTGGGGGATGGGTGAATAAGATGAAAGAAAAGTCTAATACCAGTTTGCCTGGATTTGTGACGGTTAATTGTAGTAATGGACACCCTGGGGAAGGATTCTTTGAACCCTCGTATGGTCCGCTTCCTGTTGGAGATGCGACTAAGGGCTTAGAAAATGTAAAAAGACGCAAGCATTCCACAGAAGAAAAATTTCAAAAACAGTTAGATCTCCGCAAGAAGTTAGATCAAGAATTTGATGAAAAATTTCATCAAGGGTATAAAAATGTCAGGGCGTATAACGGAATGTATGACTCTGCGGTGAAGCTGATGAAGAGTGAGGACTTAGAAGTCTTTGATTTATCCAGAGAGGATCAGGCGATGCACAAGCTGTATGGAGAGAGTAACTTTGGCAAAGGCTGCTTGCTCGCTCGGAGACTAGTGGAAAAGAAGGTGAACTTCGTGGAGGTGGAGCTTGGCGGATTTGACTGGCACACAGATAATTTCACGAACGCCGAGCAGCAGCTCCCCATGGTCGATCAAGCTGTTTCAGCATTGATTAACGATCTTAAGCAGCGAGGTTTGTTAGATTCGACATTGGTTGTGCTTGCCTCAGAGTTCGGAAGGACTCCGAAGATTAATAAAAACAGGGGGCGGGACCACTTCCCTCAAGCCTTTTCCGCGATGTTAGCTGGTGGTGGTGTAAAGGGGGGGTACGTGCACGGTAAAACAGATGAAAAAGCTGCCAATGTGATAGAAGATCAGGTCGATGCTGGGGACTTGAATGCTACCATTGCTCATGCGATGGGGCTTCAGCATGATAAAGTCTTTTACTCGCCTTCTAAACGACCCTTTAAGATGGGAGGAAAAGAGGGAGATCCGATCACTAGTGTGTTTGCCTAAGCTCTGAAGAGTCGTAGGCTAACAGCTCCTTTAAGCTTTTGATGAGCTCAGCACGGATGGGCTTAGACTCCTCGGCAAGAGCACGTTGCTGGACCTCGTATTCCTTTCTTCCTTCAGCAGTCTCGATTTGAATAGGAGAGTAATTAAACTCTGTTAGGTCGTAAGGTGCCGCCCGCATATCGAGCTCACGCATTTTAAGAGCGAGCTTAAAGGTTTCCCAGAGGAAGTCTGATCCGACCCAGGGCATACACTTATAGGTCCACTTGTAGAGATCCATGTTAGCGTGGATACAGCCAGATTGTTCAAAATTTTCTCGCTCGTCTTTCTTCGGTTGAATTTTATTAAAGGGTTGTGCTGAAGGGGTGAAAAAACGGAAGGCGTCGAAGTGGCTACAGGTAATAGGGCGGGACTCCACGAAGGCATCGGTATCTGCCTGGCTCAGGCGAAGTGGCACGGTATTTTTGTGGCGTAAGTTTTGCCCTCGATACACCATCGCCCATTCATGCATGCCGTAGCAGCCGAAAATTGGAGTACTCGATTGGGTGTTTTCCAAGAGCTTGACCATCCATGTGATAGAGGATCTCCGCTCGGAGGTAAGTTTTGCGGGATTAAGAAGGATAGTTGTTCCTTCTTGGCTGTAGTGATTGGTGTTGTAGAGGGGCGGAAGGGAGCCATCTGTCTCTATGGTGGTTCCGAACCTAGGGTGCCAGGTTTCGAGTCTGCCAATGGAAAAAGAATAGTAGGTGAAGAGAAAATCGAGAATGGGATGAGATTTCCCCCTACTCCTGCGGTCACGGTAAGGTTTTGTGAAGGTTTCCACACGTTCTCTATGGGAGCGGGAGTGCGCTAGCCATTGCTCATGGGTGAGGCTGGTAGGTGTGGGTGCCAAAGAACTATTCCTTTATTTTTGAGAGTGGTTGAATCAGTACGAAGGGGTGCACGATAGCTGCTGTGAAGCGTGATTGGTCATGCTCCCACCACTGTGCGTGGTGGTTCCCAGGGATGACGATGTCACCTTTTTTCTTCCACGCTTGGACGGCGTCTTTATCATCCGCGAGAAATGCTTTTCCAACCTCGAAGAGATTGAGGCAGGGATCGATGTAGATGATATTGCCCGCTCTGAAGTGTGGCTCGACATATTCCCAGTCTACGTCACCAGTGTATTTTTCGAGTTTCTCCTCTTGGCTCATCGAATTGTCTCCGAGCATACCGTATTCGAGTTTTTCAAAGTCTTCACTCATGGCTTGGGTGTAAGGTGATCCCTTTCAGAGGTAAAACAAAAAAGCCGCTTTCGAGAGGAAAGCGGCTTTTGTTTGAATAACTATCAGCTGTTTATGCGTAGCTTCGAATAGATGGAGTGACACTCTCGTAAGCGAGCTCTTCCTTGTGAAGGATAGGTGGATTCCCTTCACCATCATACTGCCATGCTGAGACATACATGAATTTCTGGTCGTCTCGTAGTGCTTCACCTGACTGAGTCTTCCCAGCCAGTACTTCAGGAGATTTTTCTGTGAACTGGAACTCTCCTCGGAAGTGGCCTCCACAGGACTCTTCTCGGTCGAGTGCATCGTAGCACATCAGCTCACCGAATTCTAGGAAGTCCGCTACACGGCCCGCCTTTTCAAGCTCTACATTGAGGCTGTCTGAAGAACCGGGAATGAAGACATTCTCCCAGAATTCCTTACGGATTTCAGGGATTCTCTTGAGTGCTTTTTCTAAGCCCTCTTTGGTGCGCTCCATCCCGCAGAAATCCCACATGATCTGACCCAGCTCACGGTGGAAGGTGTCCACAGATTTTTTGCCCTTGATGTTCATGAGGCGATTGATTTTTTCTTCCACTTCTTTCTGCGTGGTAACGAATGCCTCGTGCTCAGTAGTGATAGATCCTGGCTTTTGAGTGGCGAGGTAATTAGCGATGGTCGTTGGAATGACGAAGTAGCCATCTGCGAGACCTTGCATCAGTGCAGAAGCTCCAAGGCGGTTTGCCCCGTGGTCAGAGAAGTTCGCTTCTCCTAAAACGTGGAGCCCATCAATATTTGACTGAAGGTTATAGTCTACCCATAGTCCACCCATGGTGTAGTGCACCGCAGGGTAAATTTGCATTGGCTGCTTGTAAGGGTTCTCTCCAGTGATCTTTTCATACATCTGAAAGAGGTTGCCATAGCGAGCGCGGATCGTGTCCTCACCAAGACGTGCGATAGAATCTGCAAAGTCTAAGTAAACGCCAAGTCCGGTAGAGGCGACTCCTCGGCCGTCATCACAGACTTCCTTGGCAGCACGTGAGGCGATGTCACGTGGGCAGAGGTTACCAAAGGATGGATACTTTCTCTCAAGGTAGTAATCTCTGTCCTCTTCAGCAATGTCGATGGCAGTTTTTGAACCGTTACGGATCGCTTCTGCATCTTCCTTGGTTTTTGGCACCCAGATACGTCCGTCGTTACGGAGTGACTCAGACATGAGCGTGAGCTTAGACTGGTAGTCGCCTGAAACAGGGATACAAGTAGGGTGGATCTGTGTGTAACAAGGGTTCGCAAAGTAAGCTCCACGTTTGTGTGCTTTATAGGCAGCAGTGACGTTACAGCCCATAGCGTTGGTAGAGAGGAAAAAGACGTTTCCGTAACCACCTGTAGCGAGACATACGGCGTCTGCTGCGTGGCTAGAGATCTCACCAGTGACCATGTCTCTTACGACAATACCCTTGGCGTGACCATCCACCAGCACGAGATCCATCATTTCCGTTCTAGGGAACATGGTGACACCACCTTTGGCGATTTCTTTCTGGAGTCCTTGGTAGGCTCCAATGAGAAGCTGCTGACCTGTTTGACCACGTGCATAGAATGTTCTGGAAACCTGAGCACCACCGAATGAGCGGTTATCTAGTAGTCCACCGTACTCACGTGCGAAAGGTACACCTTGAGCAGTCGCTTGGTCGATGATGTTAGATGACACTTCCGCTAGGCGGTAAACGTTGGACTCCCTTGAGCGGAAGTCTCCTCCTTTGATCGTGTCGTAGAATAGACGGAAGATAGAGTCACCGTCATTACGGTAGTTCTTAGCGGCATTGATTCCACCCTGAGCTGCGATCGAGTGAGCGCGGCGAGCTGAGTCTTGGTAGCAAAAGCACTTCACGTTATAACCAAGCTCGGATAAGGTAGCGGAAGCTGCACCTCCTGCAAGACCTGAGCCAACCACGATGACCGTGAATTTTCTCTTGTTCGCAGGGTTGATGAGCTTGGAGTCCATCTTGTGCTTCGTCCACTTTTGTTCCAATGGACCATCTGGAATTTTTGAGTCTAAAGACATAATATAGGTAAAAATTTAGAGTTGATGGATTAGGAAATGATTTTGAAGTAAACAGCGATAGGGATAGAAATGAAGCCTAGGTAGATCGCTACGGTAAATGCTTTTGCTCCATAATCGATGAGCATGGCATTCTTTTTCGTGCGGAGACCAATGGTCTGGAAAATAGAGGCAACCCCGTGGCTCAAGTGAGAGCAGAGGCAAGTCATCGCGATAACATAAAAGAGGCTAACGAGAGGGTTAGAGAATCCGACGATCACCATGTCGTAAGGTCTGCCGTCACGAGCGAGCTCAGCAAGCTCAGAGTCAACGCGCACCGTGTAATGAAGAATATGGAAAACGATGAAGAAGAGTATGGTGAGGCCTGACCAGATCATCCAACGGGAGCCTCTGTTTGCCTGCACGTATGTGTCCTTTTCGTAAGTTTTCATTTTCGCTGCCTTGTTTTGAATCACCAAACAGATGGTGGCGGCAACGTGGAGGAAGAGGGTGCCTAGTAGGAGGAAGCGTGCGACCCAAATGCCCATGCCAGAGCCTAGCTCATGGAGTGACTTTGCGTAAGCATTGAAGGCGTCGGGGCCGACGTACATCAATAGATTACCAGCTAGGTGACCTGCAAGAAAAGTCACGAGGAATGCTCCGGTGAGAGCAACAATAATTTTTTTCCCAATGGATGAGTTCCACAGTAGGAAGATTGGATTGTTTTTAATCATGTAGTCGAATTGTCTGTCCTTCGCCCCTTGCTTAACCTGCTTGGGATGAAATGCAAGGCAGAGGTTGAAAAATAATAGTAATCTGGAGCTAAAGGGAAGGATTTTCAGGAAAGTAGGGATGGTGTAAGGTATTCAAGTAAATGAACGAAATTAATAATTTAGATGAGTGTCTTTGTGTAAGTTGCTAAAAAATGAGAAATACGCATGGGAGAGAAGTCGAATAGAGCGAATTCAGAGTTGTGTTATCGCTGTCTGACCTTTAAAAATGGAATAGGATATGAGCGTTTCAGATATTTTTATCGCAGAGGACTGGAAACAGATAGAGGGTTTTAATTTTCAAGACATTACTTATCATGAAGCCGTTGTAGGTGGGACGGTAAGGATTGCGTTTGATCGACCTGAGTGTAGGAATGCGTTCCGACCTCAGACGGTTGATGAATTAGCTCAGGCACTAGAGCATGCACGCACGAATGCAGCTATTGGAGTGGTGCTCCTCACTGGAAATGGCCCCAGCCCTAAGGATGGAGGATGGGCGTTTTGCTCAGGGGGAGACCAGCGCGTCAGAGGAAAGGATGGGTATAAGTATGAGGGGACAGAGGATGCGACAGGTGCCGATTTAGGAAGGCTTCACATCCTTGAGGTGCAGCGCCTGATCCGTTTTATGCCGAAGGTTGTGATCGCGGTGGTGCCCGGGTATGCAGTGGGGGGAGGGCATTCGCTACATGTGGTATGTGATCTCACCCTAGCGTCTCAGGAGCATGCGGTCTTTCAGCAGAAAGATGCAGATGTGGCGAGCTTTGATGGAGGATTTGGCTCAGCTTACTTGGCAAAACAAGTGGGGCAGAAACGTGCACGTGAAGTGTTTTTCCTTGGGCTGCGTTACACCGCGCAAGATGCTTATGAAATGGGAATGGTGAATAAGGTGATCCCGCACGCAGAGCTTGAAAAGAAAGCATTGGAGTGGGCCTGCATCATTAATGAAAAATCACCAACATCTCAGAAAATGCTTAAATATGCCTTTAATCTCACCGATGATGGGATGGTTGGGCAGCAGATTTTTGCAGGAGAGGCGACCCGTCTTGCCTATGGTACTGATGAGGCTGCCGAGGGTCGTAGTGCTTTTTTGGAAAAACGTGAGGCAGATTTCTCTAAATTTGATAGACAGTATTAGGGGTTTAGATCTGTTAGTATGCTGTCGATAGAGGAGGTGACGTCCGAGTGCTCATGCATATCTAACACACGTAGCCAGCTTTCTTTTTTGAACCAAGTTCTCTGGCGTTTTGCATACTGGGAGGTGGCGAAGAAGATGAGCTCGTGGCACCGCTCTAAGGTGATTTCTTTTTCAAGGTAGCGGCGGATAGGTTCCACGCCAATTGCCTTTTCACAGGTGATCGAAGGCTGAGTTAGGTTTTGAACCTCCTTAATCGCGCCAGATTCTAACATGCTTGTGGTGCGACGATGAATTCTCTTTCTTAGAGTCTCAGCTTCCCAGTTTAAGACGTAGCCTCGGAGTTGCGATTCGATTTCTTTACTCGTGTTGGCCCAGTCATTTTTAAGTTCTGACATTTTCTTCCCGCTTAAGATGCAGATTTCCAGGGCACGGATGATGTAGCGACGGTTTTGTAAATTCGTCATCGCAGCGCCTTCGGGGTCAATGAGAGTGAGCTCTTCAGCGAGTGCTTCTGAAGATTTGGTCTCTAACTGCTCACGTAAAGCAGCATCTCCAGCGGGAACAGGAGAGGGGCCGTGGGTAAGAAATTTTAAATACATACCAGAGCCCCCTACGACGATCGGAACCTTTCCTTTTTCTTGGAGTCGCTCAATGGCGGGGAGGGTGAGATCCCGGTAGCGTTGTGCATCCATTTGTTCAGTAGGATCCAGTATACTAAATAAATGGTGTGAGACTGCGGCAAGTTCTTCCTGCGAGGGCGCAGCAGAGAGGGTTTCGATACCACGATAGATTTGATACGCATCCCCATTGATGATCTCCCCCCCTATGCGTTGTGCCAGTGCGATGGCAAAGGCAGACTTTCCCGAGGCAGTGGGGCCGCAGATGTAGATGGGTTCGAGCACAGAAAAGATCTACCGAGTGAAAATAATTCTTGCAACCTTTTCCTTATTTTATACTGTGTTCTATAGAACAGTGTTCATGAGGATATGATAGAAAAACTTACTACTAGGCAGCAGGAAATCTTAGATTATATGAGAAGAGCAAACCAGCAAACTGGTGTGATGCCTTCTACACGCGAGATTCAGCATTTCTTTGGATTTGCGAGTCAGACCGCTGCAATGGGGCATCTCAGAGCCTTGGAGAAGAAGGGTGCGATTCAGCGTCTTCCTGGCAAAGCCCGTGCAGTTGTATTCCCAGAGGAACTTGATCGTGAGCAAATCGTAGATATTCCTATCTACGGAAGTATCGCTGCAGGAATGGCAGAAGATCAAGCACAAGAACAAGACGGTTGCCTCTCCATTGATGTATGCTCGCTCGGGTTACGTGAATCTGCCAAAACATTTGCATTAAAAGTCCGTGGAGAGTCTATGGTAGATGCCCACATCTGCGACGGCGACACGGTGGTTCTAGAATTTAAAAGACCTCGCAATGGCGATATTGTTGCCGCTCTTATTGATGGTGAAACAACCTTAAAGCGTTACATCAAAAGAACTGGTGAACCGGCCTTCCTCCAGGCAGAGAATGAAATGTTTCCGGACCTTTTCCCTGCTCGGGAGCTCGTTATTCAAGGTGTGATGGTGGCGCTACTGAGGAGTGCTGCGTAAGCTATCCTTCCTCCCCGCGGCGGAAAACTATTCCCCTCTAATAAGGTAGCTTAAAATGAACACTGAGCAAGATGCTCAGTGCATTAGGGTAATACTGTTTTAGTTAAAACAATACACAATTACCCTTAAGTCTCGTTAGTCCTGTAAAGCGACTCAAGGGCTACAAATCATTTACCAAGAATCGCCTTAGCTTTCTTTGCATATTCTATAAATTTGAGAGATGGATGCACTTGAGTAGAGATTGTCATAATATTATAATTGCTACTATTACCCGTACTACTCAACCAAGGAAATAACGAAGGAATAGTTGCTTTATAATAACCAGCCTTACCTGCATACGAAGAGTTTTTGATCCATACTCTATACCCCTTGTATTGGCTTACCCAGGCTAATGTCTTATCATCTCCTCTTTCGTAATTTAGTGTTTTTGATCCTATTTTAGCTAACACCGTTTGCCCTTGGTGTTTTTTAATTAAATCAAATTTTCGTGAACTTGCCATCAAATCAAGTAAAGGAAGATTTTCAACGGATTCATACGTTCTAACCAATTCTTCCATTTTTTGTTTTCTCTCAGCTTTTAGCTCTTCAGAGCTCTTGTTATCAGCATTTGGAAGATTGCTGGATGGTGTGCCGCCAAGAGAGTTGGTATCTTGATTAGTTTCTTTTTCTCTGAGCTGTTGTTCAGATTGAGCAACTCTTTCTCTCAGACGCTTCGTGGCCATCTCCTTTGCCTTCATTCTATCTTCGGCTGAACCTGTTACTTCGATTCCTAATCTCTCTAACTGGTCAGAATTTAATTTGTCGACATAGACAGACTTAACTCCAGCACTATGGAGTAACTGAATTTCTCCAGTTTTTTTATTATGTTTGAAGAGTGTTACTTTTTTGTATTCCACCCCACCAAAAGTGAAATTTTGGGGCTGCTCTGCCATTGCAGGATGAACAGATAAGATTAGCATGGATATGATAATTCTGGGGATACTAATAGATTTTGCTGTTATCATGATTTTGTTTTTATAAAGAAATTATGAAATTTGTCAAAAAAATATATCCTTACTTATAGTTATGCTAGTGATTAATAACTGGAAGTGGGGCCTGGACTGAGGCGTGTACAGCGGGAAAAATGTTAGCTCACTAGGAGTTATACTCTGCAAATGGGCTACACCGGGATAGATTACAGCGAAGCGGTGTAATCCGTGTAGGCTCTCAAGACCCATGAACCGAGGCTCACGATTGCGAGGAGGAGCATGAGGAAGAGAATGGTGCTTTTCGCTTGATGGCGTTTGACGTTGCGGATTTCCTTTTTGGACATTACTTGGTCCACAAATGAGGCATGCCGCCTTTTCTCGTCCAGTTCATCGGGGGCTGGCATGGTGTTGATCTGATCAGAGCGCTCTTTTTCAGCACCTCCTTGAATATAACTTTCAAGGCGTGTCATTTCATCTCTTAAGGCGCGTTCTTTTTCCGCCAAAAGATCGAGTTCATTAGAGCATGGTTTTTTTCTGAACAAAACGACTAGAAGAGGTAAATAAGTAAGGCGAGGAAACCAAAGGCAATGAGCGGAAGGTTGAAAGCAAAGCCTGTTTTGACCTGATCGAAGAAGGCTCCATTTCTCGCAGCTTGGAATGGTTTTGCTGATTTTGCAGGCGTGTTTAAGCGATCATTTTCACGGTTGCTAAGATGTTCAACGGCTTGTTGGTATTCGTCTTCGGCTAGGTCGATAGTGGAGATTGCACGGTTCAATTCGTTTTTGAGATTATCTCTAGTCCAAGACTCTGGATTAAGTTTCTCAATTTTCTGAAGATGTTCAGCAAAGGAAGTTCTGGTTTGTTCTAGCTCCTCCATCTCTTGACGCATGTCGAAGAGACCTCGCTCGATGGCAGTGATTGAGCTAGTGAGCTGTTCGGTGATTTCGACTTGTCCTCGAAGAAACTCATTTTTGCTCTCATTGAGGTGTGCGAGTTCTACTTTTTGACGCTCAATTTTCTCCTGTTCAGCTTGAAGTGATTCGAGCTGTTGCTGTGCGTGCTCGAGCTTTCCTTCAAAATCATCAGATAGTGGGGTTTCCCCGACATAGTTATCCGTTCCCAATTCCATCTGGGTTTCGCGGACTTTAAGTTGCTGCTTATGTGCTTCGGTGAGTCTGGACATATTTATTTGGGGCAAGTTGTAAAAAATTTGATAACAAGTTACTGAATATCAAGCCAGAAAAATAATCAGTTAATCTTAAATATTTTATAGCTGCGTTTTTTTTCAAAAAAAAAGAGGTGTTTTTGGAAAATAATGTCGAGTTTATGGAGGGAAATTTGTTACTTGTAGTGAAGGAAGATGATTAGAGCGGTAAAACATAAAAACTTGGATAGAAAGGTGAGGACGATTGTTACTTTTGGGGTGTTGGTTTTAGGTTTGCCGGGATTACCAGCGCAGGAAGAAAAATTAGCAGAGCCTACGATTGAATTACTGCTAAGAGATTTAGGTGAGGGTAATTTTAAAACTAGAGAGAAAGCACATGCAGAAATTTGGAGTCGCGGTGTGGATGCACTTGCTGAGCTGAAGGGTGCATTAAAGAGTGATAATCCAGAACTGAGGTATCGCGCAAAAGAGCTTACCGATTTCATTTCCATAGGGATTTTTCCTGATTCAGATGCGCGAGTAATTACACTGGTAAAACAAATTCGCAAAATGAAGGTGGCGATTGGGCTACCAGCGCTGGCGAATGAGTTAATAGATCTAGAGGCTTATCGACCATTGATTTTTCTCTATGAAAAGGCTCCTTCTGGGGTGGTTAAAGAAGGTTTGAAAATTTATGCAAATTCGGCCCTTAAGATTTTTTCTGAAGAGTTATTCAAGCAGGAAAAATTTGAGGAGGCAGAAGCATTAGCGAAAATATTAGAAAATACGGAAGGGGGGGCAAAGGTGCTAGTTTCCCTTTATGCCTATCAAGGGAGGCTTGAGGCACAGGCTGATTTGTTAGAAAAAGCAGGCGAGGGGAACTCTCTTTTAATGTTATATATCAGAGCGAGGCAGAGCCGTTGGAAAGATGCTAAGCAAATAGCAGAGGTAAGAAGCCTGCAAGGCGTGAGTGAGAAATTTTCCCTATTGATGGGAGACCCTGATCCTGCGATCCAATTGTTCAGAGAAAATAAACGAATTAGGGGGGTTCCTGCAGGTGTAGGCGCGAAAGACCTTTCCTATGCATTAGCAGATGCAATCGATCAAGGAAAATTTGAAACACTAGATGAATTTATTAAACCACTAAGTGAGATTTCATCAGGGACCACAAATGGAAATTTATTAATATCCAAAAATACTGCATTGTTAACAAATGGATGGAGTCAAACACTTGAAGAGGATTTAGAAAATTTATATATAGGGTTTGAGGGGAATGAAGAGCTCTTTGAAATAGTGGTAGGCGGGTATGTGTCTGTTGCAGACTCACCTATTCCATTGCTGCGTGCGATGGGTGCACCAACAGATACTTCTAAGTTGGTTGCGTGGGGATTGAAGGCAGTTGAAACATATCAGAGTAAGGAACTGGCGTTTCAAACTGAGCCTGAACTAAGAAAAATTCGCCATTTGG
Organism: Akkermansiaceae bacterium; assembly: GCA_023301335.1. Classification (GTDB taxonomy): domain Bacteria; phylum Verrucomicrobiota; class Verrucomicrobiia; order Verrucomicrobiales; family Akkermansiaceae; genus Rubritalea. The sequence goes on along the minus strand of JALZVA010000088.1, from coordinate 3,775 downwards.
TAAAACTCCTGAATAGGAGAGGAGAAAAACAGATGATCAGAGATGTGTTATCTCCTTTATTTGATGGGCTAAACAAAGACCTTATTGAGGGTAATAAGGCAGATAGTTTGACCGCGAAGTTGGCGCTTCATAAGTGGGCAGGTGAATTGATCCGGAATCAAATGGGTTGGTACCTTGTAGAGCGGCTCCCTGGTAACTCGAAAGATGTGTTAGAAGCCTTATGGCTGCAGTTATCTAAAATAATAGGTGAATCGGCAGGAGGGCGTGAAGCGTCTCATGAAATAGAATTGATCATGAGTTTACTTAAGGATAAGCGAATTGATGCTACAGAAATTGAAAACGTATTACTTCTTTCAGGGTATTATAAGAGTGTCGATCATGAAAAAGTCGAAGAGCTGAAAGCGACGGTGAAAAAAGCGATAGAAAAACTTCCGAAAGATCAACAGGATGAATACAAGAGTGCTAGCTATGTTCTTGCTGGGATGAGAGGGGATGTGATTCAAGTATTAGAATATTTAGAAACACATGCTAACGGGAAGTCCTATGATGGCTTAACGAGGGAGTTGTTGGCGATTTATTTGAGCACTGGGGAATGGGCGAAAGTAGATAAAATGATTGCTAAATTTGCCGAAGAAGGAGAACTGCAATTACATTATTATGTGCAGTGGTCGATAGCTCTGCATCATCTTGGTAAAACGACAGAAGCGAAGGCTAAGTTGGCTAAATTTGATCTTTTGTCTATGGGTGATGGAGCGAAGCTAGAAAATGCGGCTCGAGAACTAAGTAGCCATCAAATGAATGATGAGAGTAAGCGTTATTATGAGAGCGTCCTTGCTTTTAATGATATTTCTAAAGAAGATTACCATCATCTTATTACAGAGTTAAACTTTAATTATCCTCTTTATTTTGGAGCGGGTGATTGGAAAATGGCTTATGCCATTGCTAAGTTGAATAAATATACGAATATTTTTCACTTAAGCACAGAGAGTTCTAATCTGGCTCGTAATTTAGCGATTAGTAATCAGGCGGACACGGCGAAGGGGCTATTACTCTTCGACTCTAACCCTGAATTGGCTAACCGCTATTTCACTCGTGCTGTGAAAACTTCTAGTGGAGGAGGGCGATTAGCAGATTACTACTTCCCGTTATTAGAAAAAATCGGAGCGGGAAAAGCGCATAAACTTGGGTTTAAGCATATAGAAGAGGAATTTGAAGAACTTCTAAAACATTTTCCAGAATGTGAGAATACACTGAACTCATATGCTTGGACTGCTGCAAAGGCTGGGTATAAGCTAGATAAAGCAGAGAAGAATTCTCGTAAATCACTACGCACAGCGCCCTATAATTTTGCCTATATAGATACTCTAGCAGAAATATTTTTTGCTCGTGGAGAAAGAGAGAAGGCGGTGAAAATCTCTAAACGTGCGGTAAAAGCCACGCTTTTAGGCTATCAAGGAAGATCCAGTGTGTGGGGGGGGCTGGAGAATTACAAGGCTCTGGTTACTCAACTGAGGCATTTTGAAAACGACCCATTCCCCAATCACAAGTAATCAACCTTATGCCACTGAAACTTCTAACCCTAGTGGGTTTACTACCGTGTGCGATTGCATTTTTTACTGCCAAACTGTTGGGAGCAAATAAGCTACGCGAAGGACAGCGTGAGGTAAGTAAAACTGGAGCTGAGCTAGCAGATCTGATACTCAAAGGAAAGGGTGTAAGGATCAAAAAAAAGCGTTCTTGGTGGAATGGTCTGAATCCTCATAAGCAGGGAGTGATGTATATGAGTGAGCAGGTGTTGGAGGGAAAGACACTGGGGAATGCTGCAGAGGTGATTCATCGATGTGGACTTGTTTTGTTAGAGGGCGTGCATGAGAAGAGTGTAAAAAAGCATTATAAAGTAGTGCGCTTTGTTTCCATTGTTCCAATACTGCTGATTGTAGCCTCCATTTTAGCAAGGGTAGCGGGGCGGTTGAGTTTTAATATTTGCCTTACTATTGCAGTATGGGGTGTGGCACTTGCTTGTATAGCTTGCTTATTTAATATTTTCACAGGGCGTGAAGCTGTTAAGAGAGCCTTGCGTGAACTAGATAAAAAAGGAGGGATTAAGCGGCTTCAAGAGAAAGAAGATTTGGAGGAAGCGGCTTTTGGGTATGTGTGTTTGCTTGCCGTTCCACCCTTGTTCGCTCCCTTAGTGAAATGGAAGCGTTAGGCGTTAAAAATTTCGTGGAATCTTTTGTGAAGGCTATGTGAAAAGTCTGTGAAGAGATGAAATCTTCTTTTTAATATCTCTACTAAGAAGTATTCTATGTGTTGATGAATGCAATAGATGAGATCCCCGAAGAAAAAATAAAAAAGACCTCGCTAAGGGCGAAGGTCATGATCGTTCTGCTTATCCTTCTCATACTCTTTTTGGGCATGGTGTTCACTGCGATTGGAGGTGCGGTGTTTAGTCGAGCGGGTATAGGAAGGGTGTCTACTGTATTAAATGACGGAAAAGACATTTATACTGAAATGCGTGATTACGCATTCACTCATAATGGAGAGCTACCCCCAGCGAGAGAGAATGCCAATACCTCGCTTAGAGTTCTTTTTGAACAAGGGAGCACCTTAGATGAAAAGGCATTTCAAATAAGAAGAGGTGGAGAGCATCTGTATTCGCCTCTCCAAGCAGATGGGAATACCGCAGGAGAAGAAGCTCTCAAAGAAGGGGAGTTGGGTTATACATATTGGATAAGGAGTGATGGTAAGCCACACCATCTAACAGATGGGGATGGGAATTCACCTTGTCTGAGTATTCCCAATTTGGCTGTACCTTCTGTTACAAATCTCAAAGATGCTGTTTTTTTCAGAGGGGGATTGCATGAATGGGCTGTCGTTATTTCTGTTGACGGATCAGGTAGTGTGTATCCCCTTTCTGAAGAAGGAACGATTCCTGAAAATGAATATAGTGGGAACGACAGAATGGGGAAAAGTGGAGAGTTAGGCTGGGATAGAACTAGGCCTATTTACCCACTAGGGATGAGAAAAAGCGAAAAATAAAAAACGATGAGTGAAATAGATGAACAGATGGAAGGTGCTCCAAGGAAAGTTTTCTTGAAAAAGACATGGGTGCTTGCAGGAGTGGCGTTGTTGGTTTGTGGATCTGCAGTTTTAGTGACTTCACCTATAATGTTTAGTAGAGCTGGACCATCGCGAGCATCAAGCGCAATATCTAATGGAAAAGATAGTTATATGGTAATGCGTGATTATGCCTTTTCTCATAATGGTTTATTACCAGATGCTGAAAAAAACGCAAACGCAGCTCTTAGAGTTCTTTTTGAAGATGAGCATGTGCGTGATGAGAGAGGTTTTAGTCTCAAGAGTGGTGGAGAGCATCTTTTTAAACCTCTAAGAGGAGATGAGAATATTCATGGAGTAGAGGCTTTGAAAGAGGGGGAACTATGGTACACGTATTGGGTGAGAGATAACGGTAAACCACATAATATAATAGAGGATGATGATAGCGTGCCATGTTTGAGTATTCCAAATTTGGCTGTTGACGATGTCACTAACCTTAGGGATGCAGTTTTTTCACAAGGAGAACTTAATGGGCAAGCTGTCATAATATCTCTTGATGGGGCAGGGAGCGTTTATCCTCTTTCCAAAGATGGCATGCTTCTCGATTACAAAAATAGAGAGAGGATTGGTGTAGGGAGAAGTATAGAATTAGATTGGGATAGAACGCGACCTATTTATCCACTAGGGACGAGGAGAAGTGAAAAGTGAAATAAGTGGG
>JALZVA010000087.1 GCA_023301335.1 Akkermansiaceae bacterium | reverse complement strand
TCATATAAAGTGCCAAACCTATTATAAAAAAGCCTTTAGTTGTAGCCTTTTTAAAGATCTGAAATTCAAAAGCCTGCTCTACTTTGTTACCTGCCTAGCCAGGTAAGCTCTGCCATGCAAAAAGGGACCTCTCGTGAATCTCTCCTTGGTATTTCTTGACCCTTCAGCAAGTCGACTCCATACTCTATCTCAACATGAGAACCGCATCGGCAGCACGTGATACCGCAGAGACGAAGATCAAACTGAAGCTCAATCTTGATGGAACGGGTACCTCCTCTATCGAGACGGGTATTCCCTTTTTTGACCACATGTTGACTCTCTTTTCCAAGCATAGCTTGATCGACTTGGAAGTGCAGGTCGATGGTGATGTAGAAGTCGATTTCCACCACACGGTAGAGGACACAGGGATCGTGCTCGGTGACTGTATCCGTGAAGCTCTCGGAGATAAGTGCGGCATCACTCGCTACGGGCATGCCTATCTCCCTATGGATGAGACTCTCAGCCGTGTGGTCATTGACCTGTCTAATAGACCGCACCTAGAATTTAGGCACCCTGAGCAGACTCCTGATGCTCAGAATTTTCCCTTCACTCTCGTGGAAGAATTTTTCCGTGCTGTAGCCAGTAACCTCAGAGCCAATGTCCACACAGATATCATCTATGGCCGTGACGGGCACCACATTGCAGAATCTCTCTTCAAAGGCCTCGCACGAGCGCTCCGCATCGCTATCAGCATTGACCCTAGAGTAGATGGCGTGCCTAGCACTAAAGACGTTCTCTAATGGATATCAAGGTAGGAATCATTGACTACGAGGCTGGAAATCTCCAGTCCGTAGCAAACGCCTTCAAGGCGATCGGGGCAAACGCTGTCATCATCCGCTCTCCTGAAGAAACGGCTGACTTGACGCACTTGGTCTTACCCGGTCAGGGAGAGTTTGGCGACTGCGCTCGTAAGCTCCGTACCGCTGGGATGTTTGAGGTTATTCGAGAGTGGATCGCCGCAGACAAACCTTTTTTTGGTATTTGCGTGGGCTATCAGCTCTTATTCGAGGGATCTGACGAGGCGCCTGAGACAGAAGGTTTGGGCATTTTCAAGGGAAGGAATAAGAAGTTTTCTAGCACCACTCTAAAAATCCCTCACATGGGCTGGAATGCCGTCATTCCAACCCAACCAGAGCACCCGATTTGGAATAAACTAGGGGAAGCCCCCTACTTTTACTACGTGCATTCCTATTTTCCTCACTGTGAGCAGGACGAAGTGCTCGCCTGTACTAGCGAGTATGGGGAAACCTTCCACGGAGCTGTCGCTAAGGACAAACTTATCGCCACGCAGTTTCACCCTGAAAAATCTCAGCATGCTGGACTCCAGCTTCTCAAAAACTTTATTTCAATGTAGCCATGATTCCTACCGAACATTCCGACCCAATTAACACACAAATTCTCTCGGTCTCCGAGGATCTTATCTCAGGGTTTCAGAGACAACCCTTCGAACACATTGCCGAGCAGTCGGGAGTAGAGCTTGAGGTGGTTCTCGAACGTATCCGAGCGATGCTGGAAGCAGGGGTTATCCGCCGCGTGAGGCAGACACTCCTCGCTACCAAGCTAGCCCACGGTGCACTCGTCGCATGGCGTTTGCCGAAGGATAAGGTCACTGCAGCATTTGATTTCATGTCTCAGGAAGACCCTTTCTCAGGTCATGTCGTCCTACGCACCACCGATGAAGAGATTTCTGGATCAGGGTTTAAACTGTGGTCCACTCTTAAAGTCCCACAAGGTGAATCTCTCGACGAGCATGCCACCGTGCTCAAAAACCTTTTAGGTGCAGAGGAATATGTCCTACTCCCTGCCAACGGTCTCTTTGCCTTAGGAGTCGGGCACGTCCGTCGTCGCGGTCTCCCGCCTGGAGAAAAGACCGACACTCCTGCCGAGATGATGACCACCACCACAGTGGAGCTCTCTCAAGAGGAATGGGATGTCCTGCTCGCCATGAAGACCGAGCTTGCTCCAGAGGAGATCATTCCTAACTGCTGGGATAAACGTGCCGAAGAAGCGGGCGTGAGCCTCGAGCGTTTCTTCGAAATCGCGGAAACCTTAAATAAGAAAAAAGTCATTGGCCGCTTCTCGACATTCCTTGAGCACGTCAAGAAATCTGCAGGTGGGCAGCAAGTCACTCGTTACAACGGTCTCTTCCACTGGGCTGTCCCAAAAGGGATGGAAGTCCAAGCTGGGGCAGAAGTCGGGCGTCACCACTGCATGACCCACGCCTACTGGCGCGAAGGTGGCCCTCAGTTCGGAAACGTCAATATCATGGGCGTGATTCACGGAACGGAAAAAGACAAGGTGCTAGCCCACAAGGCTGCCATTGATGCCCACCTTGAGGCCTCTGGTATCCCCGTCTCCTACACCGCCGTTTTCTGGGGAGGAAGATCAGAAATAAAGCCATCCGAAATATCTCCTACCCTCTACCAAGAGTGGCACCAAAAATGGGGGAAGAAATAAGCATTTCACCACCCTCAGAAATGACCGTTTAAGGAATATTACCTTGACGAATACACATCCAAATTCACAATCTATACTAACCATCTACCATCCTATTTATGTTTGAACTTAAAGGTAAAATCGCAGTCATTAATGACACCCAATCGTTTCCCAGTGGATTCACAAAACGTGAATTTGTTATCACCACAGCGGATGATAAGTACCCTCAAGATATTAAGTTTGAGGTAGTGAAAGACAAGTGCAGCATCTTAGACAATTTCTCTAAAGATCAAGAAGTCAATGTCAGCTTCAATATCCGAGGCAACGAATACAATGGTAAATATTACGTGAATCTCAGCTGCTGGAAAATCCAGCCAGCAAATGCATCAGCCGGCCAAGCTGCCACCCCTTTTGAAGAAAGCGGTCCAAGCTTCGAGCCTTCTTCTGCAGACCTTGCCAATGATGACATTCCTTTTTAGGAAGAGTCTTTAGCAAGAATCTATACACTCTATGGGGCATATTTCATGCCCTATTTTTGTGTCTGGAAAGTAGCTCGGCTATGCTAGGAGCCAGGCCTCCTATAGTATCGTATTCGATAAAATATGGTTTCGCATAGTAACAGTTTGGAGCCTAACTGTGAGCGTTATCCAGCATCATCGGATTGGCCAAGCGCCTATCTCTACCATGCTGTCTGGGCAGGATCAAAGCCGGCCATCAAGGAGGCACTTACATTCATGAATAAGAAGTTTGCGGCTGGGATATTTGGCGGGGAAAAGGAGTTTTTCCACACATTAACTTTCATTGAAAAAAACTATCCCAAGCTGCTGAGTGAGGAATAGCACTCAGATCTTCGGTCTAAAATGCTGAGTAGAGAACAGGTTTCTGACCCCAGTTGTGCATTTTTATTCGTTACAGCCAGACCTACTGTAGAGAACGCTCACCAGATCATTTTCCCCCTAGCGCGGCCTCCCTGTGTGTTGGATTCATTGAAAGATGACACACCGAAGGATGACGAGAGAATAACTTCTCATTGCTTTTCTTGACCAATGCGCGCTCACTGAGTATCACTTTCCCCATGAGCAATCTGGGTTTTGGAGTCCGAGTCGCAGGGACTGGCAGTTACTTACCTGAAAAGGTAATGAGTAATGATGAACTGGCTAAACTTGTCGACACTTCTGATGAGTGGATCACCTCACGTACAGGGATCAAAGAACGCCGTATTGCAGCCGAGGATCAAACCACCTCTGACCTTGCCACAGAAGCGGCAAAGCCTGCCCTGGAGCAAGCTGGCCTCAAAGGAGAGGATCTCGATCTCATCATCGTTGCCACTATTTCTCCAGACACTATCACTCCTGCCACTGCCTGCTATGTGCAGCATAACTTGGGAGCCACCAAAGCCATCGCATTTGACGTCTCCGCAGCCTGTTCTGGCTTCCTCTACGCGATGAGTGTTGCCGGTGATATGATCAAGTCAGGAGCTATCAAAAATGCCCTGATCATTGGAGCAGA
>JALZVA010000086.1 GCA_023301335.1 Akkermansiaceae bacterium | reverse complement strand
TTTCCTGAATAAGAGGGCGGGCACCATCGTGAACGGCGATGAAATCTGTTTTCGGAAGAGCGTCGAGCCCTGCTTTTACAGACTCCCAGCGTTCCGCTCCACCAGAGACTGTGCGGAGCTTTGGGTGGGGCTGTAAGCTTTGAAATCGCTCAGCAGGACATACAACGAGAACATTCTGCACTTCCTTCATCGAACAAAAGGTACTGACAGAATGCTGGAGGGTGAAGCTCTCACCCAAAGGGTGCATGAGTTTATCAAAGCCCATACGACGACTTTTCCCTGCTGCTACAACGATGACGGAAAACTGCATGAAATTTCTATGAAAGTGCAGTTTTGACAGCTTGGGAAAGGATTTTTCCATCAGCACGCCCAGCGCACTGGACTTGTGCAGCTTTCATCACGTTACCCATATCAGCCATGCTAGAGGCTCCTAGGGAGCTAATTTCAGCGGCGACAATTGCCTGGATTTCTTCCTCAGAGAGTGGCTGCGGGAGGTATTTTTCTAAAATACTAATTTCAGCCTCTTCTATGGCTGATAGCTCCGTCCGCCCTGCATCATTATACTGGCTAATAGAGTCTTGACGCTGCTTCACCTGTTTACGGATGATAGAAATAATGTCTGTATCAGACATCTCTCCTGAGCCAGATTTTTCAGCATTAGTGATCGCGGATTTAAGGGCGCGGATAGCTGTGAGAGCGACTTTGTCTTTGGCTCTCATCGCATCTTTCATGTCATTGGTGATAGTTTCTAAAATGGGCATAGAAAAAACTTGGAATGCTCCTTTGCAGATGTCGAGGGGATTTTACCAAGAGGCTTGCTATGGAAGATGAAATACGTATGCTCCGGGCATGAAATTTTTTCTCTATAGCATACTCACAATTTCCTTGGTGACGAGTATCTTGGCGTCGCCTCTGAATGATAAGGCTCAGGCCCTGACCTCAGAATATGATAGAAATATTGCTATTTTGACGATGAAAATTAAGGAAGCTACGACTGATGAAGTGCGTAAAGAACTCTTTGCTAAAGTCCCAGATGCCAAAGCATATGGTGACGCCCTTATTAAACTGATCAACGGACGTTTTAAAGAGGACTGGACAGTTCCTCATATGGCTTGGCTCATTCGTAATCACCCGAAGCTTCAAATACAAAAAAAACAGGTTGATGGATCGCTTCAAATGCTGGATCGCGAGTACCTTTTTATGCAATACGTAGAGAGATTTCACTTAGAATCCTTTCATGCAGGCGTATTCGCTATATCGATGACGTTTTCTGATAACCCTAATACCAATGTGCAGCAGCTAAAACGCTCACTAGCGGACCAAATATTTGCCAAGCATGCGAATAAGAACCACAAAGTAATGGGCGCAGCAGCCCTCGCACTTGGGCATTTTACTCCTGCTATTGAAGGAGACAAGAAACTAATAAAATCGGTATTAGCGTATTACAGGACAGCAGTATTACATGCTGCAGATGTAAAAGTGGGAAATGTCACGGTAGGGAAATTGGTTGATGATAAGCTATATATTATCAACAACTTATCTAAAGGTAGTCCGGTTCCTCTGATAGAAGGTTTCGATGCACTCGGAAGAAAGCACGAGCTTGCTGAGCGAAAAGGGAAGCTCGTATTGCTTTGCTTTTGGAACGAAAAAATGGAGGAGTTTGAGCTATTCATTGAGCAACTTAATAAAATGAAAAGAAGTGGGGACGGAAAGAATTTTGAACTCATTGGAATAAGCTCAGATTCTGTAAGTGCTGTTAGAACTCATATCGGAGAGGGGAAGATAACCTGGAGGAACTTCATGGACGTCAATGGCTCTATTGCTGAGTCATTCAAAGTGAAAACATTACCTTATTGCTATATAATTAGCCCCAAAGGGTCGATTCTCTATAGAGGAGGTTTTGGGGGGCCACTTTTTGGTTCAATTATAGCTTCCCATTTGACCGAGAGTAAGTAAAATTTTAACAAAACCTGACTATAACCCGACCATGTCTGAGAATGAAAAAATGCCCTTTGAGCGTTCCTATGCTCCTAAAATTGAGGAGTTAAATGCAATATTTGAGAACTATAAGTTCAAATCACTGATAACAGTGGGGGGAATGGGAGCTGTTTATTTAGCGGAACAAACAAGTTTAGAGAGGGCTGTAGCCATTAAAATACTTCCTAGACGGTATTCAAGAAACGAAACTTTCTACGAAGCATTCCAGAATGAGGCAAAGATAATTGCTAAGCTTAATCATCAAAACTTAGTGTCAGTCTATGACTTTGGTGTGAAGGAGGAATACCCGTTTCTTATCATGGAGTATGCCTTCGGACAATCACTTGAAAAATTTATCACGAATGAACTTATTAGCTATAAGCATGCCTCACGCTTGATTTTGAACCTTTGCCTAGGGGTGAAACATGCCCACAAAAGGAATGTAGTACATAGAGATATTAAACCCGCTAACATTATATTAACCTCAGATGGGGAAGTGAAGTTAGTAGATTTCGGCATTGCCAAAAATTGCGGTTATATTCCTTTTAAATCTGGAGATATGATCTTTGGAACAAAAGGTTTTGCAGCTCCGGAGATCTCTAACTCGCCTCATTTGATCGATGCTAGATCTGATATTTATGCGATTGGAGCGAGTCTATGCCAGTTAGTAACAGGTTTTACCCCTGATAATTTAATTAAGAACGCGATAGATAAGCGTCACCTTTTAGGATCACTCTATTCAGTAGTTTTCAAGTGTATCAGAACCGACCCAGCTAAACGGTATCAAGATATTGAGGAACTTGAGTTTGCTATTGAAGACGCGCTGTCACACGAGAGAGAGTTGGTGAAGCCGAAAGACCAGGAAACGTTACTTGTTCAGGATGATACCGGGAAGAGCTCATTATTCGAGACTGAAAACCTTGTAGCAGTCAGTGTAGAGCAACAGAAAAAGAAACTTATTGAAGAGACGGAGAAAGAAACTGGTTCAGGCGTATTCCTTGCCGATCGTTATAAATTAATGGACTGCCTAAGGCAGGGTCCGAAAATGATGGTCTATAGAGCCCGCGATATGCAAATGAAGCGTATTGTGAAAGTAAGAATGTTCTTTAATAGTAATGGAGAAGAGTGGAAGCCATCATTCTTTAAGATTCTTTCCGATTTATCACGTGTTGAACACCCTAACATTCCTAAAGTATTAGATGCTGGCCTGCATAATGTCGGAGCATTTATCGTGTATAATTGGGTTCAGGGTGAGCGTATTCAAGACTGGCTGGAGAACAAGCTAGACTATGATAGTTTCTACACGCTAATGCTTCAAGTGTTAGACACTTTAGAGGTTGCTTCTCATTACGGGTTTCATCATTATGCGTTGAATAGTTATTCCTTGGTACAAGAAGAGAGAACGTTCTTAGCAGGAAGGTTTCTTCTTTTAGATTTAGGAGTGAGTGAAGTTCTTAGCTTGATCCATGAAGAAGGAAGTATGCTACATGGAGTGAGGAAAGAGTGGGCAGCACCTGAGCTATTCCAGAGCTTGCCTTCTGGAGAAAAAACGACAGTATTTATTTTTGCGCAGCTACTTATGACGTTGTTGTTAAAAGGGCATCCACTGGCAGATTTATCAGAAGACGAAATAAGGAAAGCTTATGAAGAAGGTTACAGGATTGACGTCCTTGAACACCGAGATGATTTACCTGATGATTTTGCTGATTGGTTAAATAGACTCTTGGAGCCTGATCTAGGAAAACGTTTCTCTACAATTCGTGAGGCGAGAAAGTCCATGCCAGAAGGCTCATCTTCCGTCAGACTGTAAGACCTCTCAGGAGGAATTGAAGCCTACGTTAGTGAGCATCTATGTAATGGTCTTCATCAGGTTGTAGCATCCCTAGCTCCGTGATAAAACCGTCGGCGCTTTCAATCGTGTGGACGTAATTATCACGGCTCACATTGAAGTTGAAAAAGCTATGCGTCGCTGCTGAGTAAGGGGAGATGATACAGTGGTTTCTTTTCGCCTTATATTTTTTCGCAAATTTAATGACCGTTGCGATAGGGCTTGTAGCGTCTTCTTTACCGTGGAAAAAAATAGCAGGGGGAAGCTTCCTTTTTAGGTGCTTCGTTGGGGATGTCTTTCGCGCTACCTTTTGTGTAGGGAATCTTGCTGTAGTCTGACCTTTGACACTGGTGTCAACGATTGCAGAGTAAAGAATCAGAGCGTCTGGCCGACTTGTAAAAAATTCATCATGTTCGATTTCTTTATGCATGGCTGCGCAGAGAGCAATGTGTGCGCCGCTGCCGGCTCCTCCAGCAACGAGTTGATGAGGATCAATGCCTAAGTAAGAATGATTTTTTCTCATCCATAAAAGAGCGGTCTGTGCATCAAGAATAGATTCAACTGGAGTGGTTTGATGTGTTTTTGAAATACGATACTCAGCGGTGGCAGCCACTGCCCCTCGGGAAACGAAGTGCATGCATTGAGGGACAAACTGAGTGATCATGGGCTTATCCCAAAGCCCTCCATGGAAAAAAAGAAATGCAGGAAGTCGGTCAGATTCTTGATGACCTTTAGGAAAGAAAATGTGGATGAGGAGTTCGCCGTCTTGTGTTTTTTTATACACGTAGGTTTTGGCGTCCTTGAGTAATTCTTGCTCAAAGATAGGGCCGATGGGATGTTCTAGACGAGATTCTGGCATACTGTAAAAAATGAGAAAATACGTGTGAAAAGGGTTTGCCTTAGCTCTGAAATATTGTCCAATGCTTTCTATGAAAGCTGCACTTCTTTTCTTATGTCTCCTTAGCTTAGGTACTACAGCATCACTTAAGGCTCAACAAATAAATGAGGCACTTAAGCGCTCGCTAGAACCTGTCTATAAAAACTGGAGGCAGTCGATGATTCAGAAAAATCATCCTCTGTGGAAACAGCATACAGCCTTACACCGGCAGGTGACGATTTATAATCGTCTGGTCTCTGCCTACCAACCTTACCCTCAGAGTATTTTTAAGGTGCCTTTTGCTCCACCAGCTCTATCGAGCCTTAAACCACTGAATATTAACATGCAGGGGAAGACAGCGATGGCCACCTATTTTGGCGAAATTGATTTTGGAGTAGGGGGTGAGCCCGCAAAAAATCTCATGGTGCTTTACTTTGTTGGAGAGAATGGGAGATGGAAGTATGATACTTCCGATTTTATTAACCTTGCTGCCCTACCGGAGGTTAGAAAGGAATTAATTGCTGGAAATTACAGCTACGTAAAACAAAAAGACTTTACGTCCAATGGTGAGATCCCTCCGATGCCAGTAAAAATATCTAAACGTGGATACATTGCTCAAGTCTACGCATTTTGCCCAGGTAGAGAAGTTAAGGTAGATATTAATAAGGGGAGAAGTACTCATAGATTTCAGAATGATAAGATGGCGCAGATTATTATTGGTGGTTTACACGACGGGCAAAATGAAATCACCCTAAGCACGAAGGCTCTCCCTGGTTCAACTGGTCAAGAATCATTGAATGTGCGCGTTTTCTTAATGTCCCAGACAAAGGGTGTAAAACCTATCAATGTCTTTGAATACAGTGTGAAACCTGAAGAGATAAAGGCTGGTAAAAAACCAGTGAGTAATAAAATAGGTCTGATTCAGATCACCCCTGAGCACATTAAGCTATTGAACATAAAACGTTAAATGGACTACGCAGAGCTCAAAGAACTTTTGGAAAAACGCTTAGCAGTTATAAGCGATAAGGAACTCCGTGAAGAAAATCCAGAGAAACAATTGCAATTGTTAGGCGAAGTCGGACAGGCTATTGACAACTGGAGAGAAACCTACCGCGAGGGGATGGATAGAAGAATGCTGCACTTTTTAGAGAATTATTCATTAGAAAAAGCCCACGCCTTTATCTGTGATAAACTCACTCGCTGTTAGCATTTAAGAAGAGTGCTGAACCTCCCCGTCGGAGACGATCAAGGTTCGATTTCCTCTTTCAGCAAGAGTGGGATCATGGGTGACGACCACGAGTGTGACGCCGTCTTCTTGAGCTAAGGAAACGAGCATGTCCATGACTTGATCACCATTAGCTGAATCAAGGTTTCCTGTAGGCTCGTCTGCAAAAATAAGTGTTGGTTTTGAAGCGATCGCTCTGGCGATAGCCACTCGTTGCTGCTCCCCCCCAGAGAGTTCGCTAGGGAGGTGATCGAGACGCTCTACCAGACCTACACGCTTAAGAGCTTCCTCTGCATTTTTTAAATTAGCCTTTTTTCCTATAAGAGAAGGCACCATGACATTCTCTAAGGCCGTGAGCTCAGGGAGGAGGTAGTAGTTCTGAAAAATGTAGGAAATATGTTGATTGCGCACATTAGCCTGCTTCTTACGAGAAAGGGCATAGATATTGATTCCGTTGATTTCTACAGTCCCTTGTTCTGGGGCTTCTAAGCCAGCGAGAGTATACATCAAAGTCGTCTTCCCTGCACCCGAAGGTCCACATAGAAACACACACTCGGCGGGATAAATATCGAGATCAATATTACGTAATATCTCAATACGTTTTTTGCCAATCGTATAGCCTCGGTTGAGACCACGTGCAGTGATGATAGCGTTAGACATGAGGGTCACTAATGGAGTTACAGAGATTCTAGCTTGTAAAGACTTATTCCGGTTGAATAGGTCGTTAGATCAGTGAATTAGAAACGAGGGATTTTTAGAGTTTGCCCGATATTGATGGTATTTCCCTTTAAGTGATTTGCGATCTGAATAGTTTTTACCCCTGATTTGTATTTTTGGGAAAGGCTATAGAGCGTATCACCCTTCACCACTTTGTGAAGGATAGGGGGTTTTTGCTTAGGAACTACTTTAGTGACGACCGGCTTAGGGGTGGGCTTTTTATAAGTAGTGCTGGGTTTCTTATAGCTTGAAGTCGTTTTCTTTGTAGTCGTGGTAGGCTTTTTATAAGTAGAGGTAGGTTTTTTATAAGAAGAAGTGGTAGTAGGCTTCTTATAGGTAGAGGTAGGTTTTGTGTAAGTAGAAGTAGTCGGCTTACTATAGGTAGAGGTAGGGTAGGCTGGGCGCGGGATGGGAGCTGTGTAGGAAGCTGTAGCAGGAATGTCAGGTTCATCCTTTTGGATGCTAGCAAGTTTACCTTCGCTGACAAAAATACGTTTTGGCGGATTATTGGCCCACTCTTCACGATAGTTGCCTTTACTATCAAAAGGGCCATGATTAGGGTTAAATCCAGAGATTTTAGCTACATGAATTGAATTCCCTCCAGAAGATCCACTTCCTGAGCCAGAGCAGCTGATAAGCGAGAAAGTCGTCAAGCAAGCTAAGAATAAAAATTTTACAGGAATCCAGTAGTTCATGGAATAACTATGGCTAAGCTACTTAAGAAAGCAAAGAAATCCTTCGGAAAAGCTAAACTTTTATCAGATTTATGCTATCAAGAGTTTAAAATAAAAATAACGTGATGAGGAAAATTAAGTGTCCCAAAAATAACAGAGGGCATTTTTACTGGTTTGTTCGGCAAGAGAGGATGGGGAGATTCCTTTGAGTTGGGCCAAGCCTTCACAGATTAACGAGAGATTTTCTGGAAAATTAATAGACTCGTGTGGAACTGCTTGGAATTTTGCTGGAGGTAGCATACTCGGTGCATCAGTTTCTATAAGAAGCCTATCTAAGGGAACTTCTAGATAGAGATCGGCGATTGCCTTTTTTCGGGGTTGAAGGAAATACCCAGAAAAAGAATAGTAAGGGTTATATTTTTTAAGCTGATTAAAGATTTCTCTACTTCCGCCAAAAGAATGGATGTGAATGCCACGTTCTGGAAGTTCGGTTTCTTCTAGGCATTCGAGTAAGCTTCCCCAAGCTTTAAGGCAATGAATACTGACGGGGCGATTAAATTCAGCGGCGAGAGAGAGTTGAAAAAGGAAACATCGCCTCTGGTCTGCTAGGTTTCGCTGATTGATCCAGCGGTCTAAGCCAATCTCTCCTAGTGCGATAGATGGAGAACTACTGATGAGAGCTTTTAGTTCGTGTTCCCACCCCTCTGGGCGGTCTATAACTCTCCACGGATGAAGCCCAATGGCGGGGAGAATTTTAGTTGGAAATTGCTCAGCTAGCTTCAGCACGTTATCCCAATCTTCTGGGTGTGTGCCATTCACGACAAATTTTTCGATACTCGATTCCGCGCACCGAGTAAGGGTGCTTTCGATGTCATGAATCAGTTCGGGGAATTGTAAATGACAGTGGGAATCGATTAACATTCTAATAGTTGCTGAGCGACTTGAGAAAATCCGTCTGAGGAGAATGAGCTTACGGGAAGACACCTATCGGGAGAGGCAAAGCAAGAGTTTTGTTTTCCTGCCTGTTGGTAAGCTTTGTCATAGTGCTCTTCTAAGATCGAGCGTGTGAAAGCATTCCAGTTTTGTTGTTTAATAAGAGATTGCCAATGTTCTACTAAAACTCCACCTCTGAGGCTACGTAAGCGCTCGACCAATTTAAGAACCATGGCTGGGTTATTCGTGAAAAAAGAATAGTCTGAGAGGATGCATTTAACCCGCTCTTGAATGGGTAGCTGAATTTCGTAAACGGTAGCTGCTTTCATCGCCAGCCAGAGGGGGGCAGGGCAGTAAATTTGCCCAATTTTGTTACTCTCCGCTTCGACAAAAATAGGCTGCTTATGAGAAAGTTTTCGACTAGCTTCGAGTAATAGATTTTCGAATTTCCGCTGGCTTGGTTGCGCTCCTTGATTGATTGAACCAAAAATAGATCCTTTATGGTTAGCAAGAGATTCTAGGTCTAGGACTTGAGCTCCTTGCTGACGAAGAGATTCTAACAGGTGTGTTTTTCCAGATCCTGTGTATCCTGAGATGACGCGTAGTTGGATTTCTGAGTGAGTAAAGAATTGCTCAATAGATTCAATGACGTGGTTACGATACGCTTTATACCCGTCATTGATGAAGAACACTTTCCAGCCAACTGCTGAGAGGACATGGGCTAATGAATTGGAGCGGTGACCTCCTCTCCAACAGTAAATAAGTATTTTTTTTGTATGGCTAATCTCTAAAGCAGGATGCTTAAGAATCTCGGCTATATTTTCAGAGACGAAAGAAGCTCCTTTTTTGGCTGCTAAAAACCCGTTTTCTTTGTAGAGAATACCAACTTCGTGTCGCTGTTGGTCATCTAAGACAGGAAGGTTAACAGCACCTTGGATATGATCTTGGGCATATTCACTGGGTGATCTTACATCAACGATGAGGTCGTAGTCAGAAAGGTCAGAGCTTGCTGAAATGATAGAATATCTAGGCACAATTAGTTTTTGAAAGAAAGCACTCCGCTGTGTGATCGTTGACCATACCAACGGCTTGCATAAATGCATAGATAATGGTTTCTCCGACAAAGGTGAAGCCTCGTTTTTTTAGATCCTTGCTGAGCAATTTGGAAAGCTCAGTTGAGGTAGGATAATCCTGTGCTGAAGTAAAAGTATTTACGATCGTTTTTCCGTCAATCCAGTTCCAAAAATAGGAATGGAGAGAGCCAAATTCTTCAATAAGCTTAATAGCTGCAAGAGCGTTCTTACGCACAGAGTAAATTTTAAGACGATGTCTAACAATCGATGGGTTGCTTAACTGCTCATCTAGGTAAGCATCTGTAAGATTCGCACAGCAGGGGATGGAGAAATGAAAAAAAGCTTGGCGGTATCCTTCTCTTTTCCGCAGAATAGTGAGCCATGAAAGCCCTGCCTGTGCTCCTTCAAGGCATAGCTGCTCAAACAAATCCTGATCGGTTTTTTTTACTACTCCCCATTCTTGATCGTGGTAATCGTGGTAAATCTTATCGTCAGATACCCATGAGCAGCGTTTGTGCATGAAATCACCTTAGTTGTGAACACTGAGGCTGACAAAGTTTTTCTGAATCTTTATAAAGTTCTAATGATTGATCGTGTTTCAAAACTTCTTGGCAAGTTAGAGTATTTTAATGGATTTTGATATTTTACGTTGCCGAAAAGAGGTAAACCTGTCAGAACATACACATGGCAAATGCAACGAATGTTCTAGCGAGCGGCATCGAAATTACGGGCACGATTAAATTTTCAAATGACATGATCATTGACGGTAGCGTGAATGGTGAAATTACTTCTGAAAGCGGGCAGGTAACGATCGCTGAAAACGCAAAAATCATTGGCGATATAAAGGCTGGTGAGGTAAAACTTTACGGAAAAGTAAAAGGCACAATCATCGCTGATCGTTGTGAATTGAAAGCTAATTCAATCCTTGACGGTGACATCCAAACTAAGAAATTCTTAGTTGAAGAAGGTGCAACACTTTCTGGTCGCACACAGATCGGAAAATAAGCTTATTTAACAAATCTTAAGTAATGTCTGCACTGAGTTTATTCTCAGTGCATTTTTTTTATGATCTACTTACTGATAGATAACTCTAATAGCAGAACCAAGCTTTCGCTTGCAGATACGGATGAGTTGAAAGGTGATTTAGTAAGGATTGACACTCCAGAGGTGAGTGAAGAAACACTTGCTGAGGCGACGAAAGGCTGGCAATTCGATGCGGTGATGTTGTGCTCTGTCGTGCCTCAGAAAGAAGAACTTATTGAGCGTTTTTTTCTAGATTATCCCTTCCATTCCTTAGGGCATGAATCTGATCACGGGATCACGAT
>JALZVA010000085.1 GCA_023301335.1 Akkermansiaceae bacterium | reverse complement strand
TGAAGAAAAATCTGAATAAGTAGAGGAAACTACAACTCACTATTTAAAAGCCGCTTTGTTTTTGCAAAGTGGCTTTTTTATTTGTATATAGAAGGCGGATGAAAAAAATAAATATGTTGCTATGCTGTTCTGTGGCTGGGTTTTTAGCCTCTTGTGGGCATATGAGGACGGTGTCTGATGGGTATGCTGAGAGTTCAAAAGTAGAAGTGAATGGAGCAGAGGTGAACGCTGCCTTTTTTGCGAATGGAGGGAAAAGTGGATTTGCGTTTACCGCGATGATTTATGCTGCCGGTTCTGCTTCTGTAGAAGGTCCGTTTCTATGGAGGATTCAGGCAAAGGGAGAAGAAGGGGTGCATCAAGAATTAATCGTGCACCGCGTGCGCGTGAAGACGGAAAAAACCAAAAGAACGGAATGGTTTCCTCAGGACTTGTTAGGTGAAGTGCAAGCTTTTGAACCATTTGCAAAGACAGAAGGTCAGGCATACGCGTATTTTCAAATGCCGGGAGAGCTTAAGGTGCTTACTGCTGAAGACGGCGGAGTGTCACTTGATGTAGACCTGTCGATCAAATCGGTAAAAGGAACGACGAGGAAACTTGTCAATTTCAGCATGCAACCGAGTAAGACAAAGGAAACAGAATTTATCTTCCTTCCTACGGAAATTAAAAAGAGCTTTCAGAAAGACCCACGGGATTGGAGTATTCCAATCGTCCCAGATAATAACCTTAGCTTCTAGGGAGTTTCTTTGTTGAATATCGCTGCATCATCTACCCAGAGGGCAAAATAGGGATACTTAGCCCCATCTTTCCACGCGAAGACGTAGAAGCTACGATCGAAAATGAAGTCACGTGGCTTAGGTTGACTGATGGATCCCCCGAAAATATCAGACACAGATGCTACGACTTTAATTCTAGCTCCTTTTTCAGTGAGTTGAAATGAAGTCTGCTGAAAAGCCGCTCGCATTGAAAAAGAATCTGAGTGGTTTTCGTAAAAAATTTCACCTTGGAGAAGGTCACTAAAATCGGTGTAGTTATCGAAAGAGATATAAGGAATTTTCAGTTTATCTTTATTTCCTAAGCTAGGAAACGTCTCTTTTTCCTCCCTAGCCTTTGTCACCTCTGTGATCGCTTTTTTTAGTGTGAGAGCTTGCTGAGGTTTAAAGAAAACGAGTTTTTCTCCTTCACGCGTAGTAGAGATTTCGAGCACGCATGTATCAGCTTTTTTATCATAGGCATAGATCTGGACTTGAGAGCTAAAGTGTTCGTTATGTTTACCAAGTGTTCCAAAATAAGGAGTTTTATGTATTTTTCCATTACTTAATGTGAAATCAAGAGTGCCTTTTTTGGAAGTGTAAAAGACTTTGGGGAAATCGAGTTTTACATGCATAGCCCCAATGGCTAAGCGGCCTTTATTGTTCAGAGTAAAGAGACCCTTATTGATGATGATATCATATTTTCCTTTTATGGTTGCAAGGGTCTTGTCCAGGAACTCCGCAGTCGCAGGCCCACCAAAGGTCTCGTAGCGCTTTGTAGGCATCACCGAGGGGAGGTCGAGTGTGAATTTTTCTAGATAATCAATGGTAGCGTTAGGGGGCTCTACGCGAAGGATAGGTTGATTGACCTGCTCGTGAAGCTTGTCCCAAGTAGCTTTAAAGAGAGGGCTCCAGATTTGAGACTCACCCGGGGTGAGAGGTGTGTCGAGCTCTATGATAGCTTTGATTTGCGCTTGGCAAACAGTTAGAGTGATGAGGGGAAGGAAAAGAAACGGGTATCTCATAAAGAGATTGAATACCATCTTTTCAAAGAGAGAAAAATAATTATTTTCTCAATAGTTGAGGTGATTTCCTTGATCCTTGTTAGGAGTGAGGGCTTAGTGTTTACCTAGATTCTCGTACCAAACAAGATTCTTGGTGCCTCTGCCAGCGTTAATTAGATCGAGGTCACCATCGCCATCCATATCTACAGATCGGAGGTCGTAGGATTGTTGTTTCAGGTCGAGATCATGTCGGGAGTAGTTTCCTTTACCGTCGTTGTAATAAACAGAAACACGTTCTGATTTAAACCCACAGGAAGCGATGTCTATATCGCCGTCTCCATCGTAGTCACGGGCAGTGAGGCTATGGGGGCATTCCATTTCAGAGTCGATCATGTGTTTTTTCCAATGAGGAGCTTCCACCCAAAAGACCCCGACGCCGTGGCCATTGCTCATGATGAAGTCTTGTTGTCCATCACCATTGACATCACGGATACGGATATTGGTGGCGCCTATTTCATTTTCTAACAAAACATTTTTGCTCCACGGTTTTGTTATTTTATCTTTCCCTGGGTTACTCCAGTAAGCAAACCAGTTCCCGTTTTCAAAGGGTCCACCTTTTGCAGCGAGGGCGATTTCTCCCCAGCCATCGTTATCGATATCTCCAAAGCCGAAGTAATGACTACCACCCGCTGCGTCTCCTTGGGCAAAGGTGTGGCAAGTCCAGCGATGCGCGTGTGTAGGCTGCTGCGGGATTTCATACCACATGGCAGAGAATGCATGCTCTCCATCTTCAGCGAAGTTATTCGCGAGGAGGTCAAGCTTCCCGTCGTTATTTACATCTGCGGTCATGAGGTGATGGAGTCCATTGATCCTAGCATCGACCTCACGTGCTACCCATTGCTGCCCGGCCTCATCTGGATTTTCCAGCCAGATGACCCCATCTCTTGGTGTGCCTCCTATCCAGTCAAGATCCCCATCTTGGTCCACATCGAGGCTGACACAGGAAATGGCCCTGCTATTCTTCTTGTTAAAAGTGTGGATTAGTTCTGCTTCCCAGTGAGGAGCTTTGTATAAGACTACTTTTCCTTCAAAAGAAGAGACCACATCCATTTTTCCATCTTGGTTATAATCCCCTGGAGCTATAGCCTGAATCAAACCTTGGTTTGCAACGATATGGTGCTTTTTCCATTTTTCAGTGCTGCCTGTATCCGTCTTGTTAGTGAAGCTGAATAGGAGAACCGTTGCCCCAAGAGCAGTGGCATAAGTGAGCAATTTCATGGTTTAATCTGGGGGTTAGATTCTAAACAGCCCGCCACTTCTTTTCCCAACCAGTATAAAGGCGCCAGAGATGGCAATGGCTAAGAAGATCATGGCCCAGACTCCTAAGGCCGCGGCGATCTCATGACCATTCCCCAGAGTGGAAAGGAGTGCATAAATGGCTTTGGTGATAGGGAAGTGCTCGGCTTGTTGAGCGAGGATTAAGGAATCGGATACCTCTAACATCGCAAAGGCGAATGCGAGAATAGCCCCTGCTACTAGATTAGCTCCAATCAGAGGGATGGCAATACGGCGTAGCATAGAGCTTGGATTAGCTCCCATAGTTAGTGCCGCTTCCTCCAAAGAAGGGTCGCTCTGTTCCAATCCTGCCACGGCAGCACGGACGACAAAGGGAAGACGACGGATCGCGTAAGCAACGATGAGTAGCAGTACGGGGCTGCCTCCGAATAAGGAAACTAAGGGGTAGAAGGCCTCCCCCGGTTGACTTAAAGTCAGATACCCAAACGCAAGTACTAAGCCAGGAATGGCGAGAGGGAGCATCAAGAGCGCATCGAGGACATTCCGCCCCCAGACATTACTACGGACGATGACCCATGCGATAGCGAGGCCGATGACGACGTCAAGTAAGGTAGCTCCGGAAGCGTAGAGAAGAGAATTTTTGATCGATCCAACAACGAGAGGACTCCCTAGACCCTCTGCGTAGTGAGTGAGTGTGAGAGCTTCTGGCAAAACGGTTTGATACCAATCTCCAGCCACGGACATGAAGAGCACACCCGCGTGAGGAACCGAGGCTATGAGGAAGAGCAGAGTGAACAGTGTGGTGATCCACCAGCCTTGGCTCCAGTTAAGCTCTTTTTGCTGCTGGTAAGCTTTTGGCCTTGGGGAAGATCCCAGGCTTTTTCCCCCTAGGATGAATTTTGAGAAAAGGAAAATCGAGAACGAGGCAGCCAGCATCACCGCTACGAGTGCGTAGGGCATT
>JALZVA010000084.1 GCA_023301335.1 Akkermansiaceae bacterium | reverse complement strand
AGTTTGAAGGTTTCGAAGGACGTGAAGTCAGTTGCTGATTCTGCTAAAACGATGAGTTGGTCACCTTCTTCGATAATGATTTGCTTGTTTGGGTTGAGCAATTGTTGATCCCCACGTTTTAATCCAATAATTTGTAAATCTCCTTCGTAGGTAAGTGCCGCAGTCTGGATATTGACGAGTTTTTTACCTACAAGTTTGGTCTTGCAGGTATAGAGCTGACTACCTGCGGTATTGGTGAGGAGTTGGTTAAAGGTATTATGAATCCCCGGATGGAGAAGTTCCTGAACCATCATTTTATCGGTGAGCCCCTCGACGGTAACAGCTCCGTCGATTTTTGTTTTCTTGAAGAGAGGACCACTCTTCTCATTGAGTAATTCAGCGACAGTTATGATGTCTTTTCCCGTTTCTTCTGAAATAAATTCTACACTAGAGGCAATGGTAAAGGTACTAGCATCACTGTTTGATTCCCCCTGAGCACTGGCGAGGATAATCACCCCTTTAGCAGATTCTACATTTGCTTTACGTAGGATATCGATATCTTCAGGGTTACCATTCACAAAGCTTATATTCTTTTCCAAAAACTCCTGAGGGCGTTCTTCTAGTTTATCTGAAATGACGACAATAGCTGTATCCAAATAATCACTCACAGCGCGGATTTCACTAACGATATGAAGTATTTTTGAAGTCGATGGGCAGTGGCATATAATGAGGTGTTCTTTCATACGAATTTTACTGAGTCCTTTTTTTCTTCTAGAGGTTATTTCGATCATGTTCTCTGCGAGCATTCCGAGTAAATAGCCAATAAGCCCAATGCCGAAGATGAAGCATGGGTAACTGACTAGAAATCGTCCTTGCCATGTTTCAGCAAAGATATCTCCATAGCCAACGGTCGTCATGGTGACCATAGCCCACCAGATAGAGTCAACTAGAGTAAGCTCTGGTTTTATCCCGCTTTCAGCTATGTAAAACAGAATGCCAAAGCCAACATTAAGCGTAAGCGCTGCAGAGATGACGCTGAGTAATCTCACTGTGAGGTTACTGTTTCGGCACTTGTAGAAACGGCGGATGAAGTGGATAATCATGTGTTAGAGTATCCAAGGCTTTACCCAAGGAGGAGTGGAAGAGGTTTGTATCAATGAGGGCTTTGAGTTGACAGAAGCTTCGGTGTTATACCAGCTGTTAAGGTTACTCTGTATTTCTAAATCATCGGGGTAGAGGCTTTTGAGAATGAGGATAGCTTGGTCGTAAATAGTATCTAAAACTTGTTCACCTGTTATTTTTTCTTTCTGCTGTATGTACCCGAGATCTTCCATTTGGATTGCTGAGTCGCATAAGGAGGTGATCTCGCGCCACCATTTACCTCTCATTAGGCATTGCTGCCAATGTTCGACTTGAGGGTGATAGTGCCCTTCTATGAGCATTTGAGCGTAAACGATTTCTGTAGAGTCTCCGTCGAGGTGATCTAGCATTGCTACCCTAAGGTCACTCCACCTTGGTTCATTTTTTAAATGGTTCCAGGCTTCTTCTGTAGAGCATTCATTGTAGCTGGCGTAAGCAAACTCGCCTTGCTCAAGATCCACGAAACCAAAGATGTCAAGGTAGGTGAGTAGGGTGGAATAACGTTCCTCAAACTGGATGGCTTTATGCTTTCCTGATTCTTGGAGGAGGTAAGTGTCTCCCTCTATAGTGATATGGTTCTTCTCTAGGAGTAGTTCTATAGCTGGCCTTAGCTGGTAGTCATCCCCTACTTTTTCCGTGGAGATTTGTAAGTCCCCTTTGTATATATACAGAAGGAGGAAGGTTGCGGCATACCTTGATCCTTTATCTGGGTCAATTTTATAGTAATCGCAGGACATGAGAACGCCTTAAGAAAATGATCCAGAGATAATGAGTGCGGAGCCGATGACCGTGATGGCTTCAATCATACCTGCACCCCAGTTTTTATCTTTGGAGATTTCTTGATCTAGCTTTTGGTTAGGTAAGAGCGCTTTATCGACGATGATTCTAACAAGATATAAAAGAAGCGTGGATAAGGTCGCCCAGATAAGAAGACCGGGTAGGCTTTCATAGGACTTAATGTAGAAGGCTAATAAAATACTGAAGGCTATGAGGTTCCCAGCAAAGGCTATACCAGCTGCGGTGTTACCTTCTCGAAGAGCCGCGTGGATGTCATAACGAGTAATGAACTGATAGACGAAACTGAAGCCAATGAGTAGTAATTGAGTAACAATAAACCAAATCAGAGTGAGTGAAATCTCTTCTCCGAGAGAGAGGGAATCAGGGCCAGTGAGAGTGGCTCGGATGATGAAAGCAGTAGCGATGTAGGAACCTGCTTGGACAACACCAACTCCGATGTTTCTATCTGCGACAAGTTCTTTACGATTACTAAACTTATAGAGAATAAGTTTATCATTGATAATGCGGGAGAGTAATAGGTAGGTGCAGCCTATACTTGCCCAGATAGAGGTGTCTCTAAGGTCGCCTAACCACTCAGAGAGAGGGTTATCTATTAGAGACCAATCGCCTGGGTTAATGAGCACGCCGTGGATCACCATGAAGAGGGCAAAGAGAAAGCCTGATAATGAAACGGCGATGGCTTTGTTATCCTTTTCTGTGAGCTCAGTATTTACGTGGTAGCCAGAAAATAGGCCGTTGATAAATTTAAAAAAGGTGAGGAGGACGCCACCTAAGAGCACATAGGAGGCAGCTTTCCAGTCGAGAAGTTCCTTGAGAAGGGAGAGGTCAAATAAGTGATCAAACATGATAAGAAAAATAGGGTGTTAGTTTTTACCTCCGCCAAATGAACTACCTGAGCGCGAGGAACTAGAGCTACCAAAACGCGAGCTGCTAGATCTTGAGGATGAGATATGCTTAGAAGGGTTTGATTTTTGGAATGATTTCTGACTGGTTGACGGGCTTCTGAGGGGAGCTTTAATTTTTGAGGCCACCTTATTGGCATTGGGGGATTTAAATGTGGAGGTGGACTGGCTAGTTGAAGACTTTTGAGAGCTCTTTGCGTAAGGCTGCGATTGGTGAAAGCCAGAATACTGAGCTTTAGAGACAGGTTTGGCTTGAGAAGAAAAATGACTAGGGTATCGGCCATATCCGTATCGAGATCGATAGGGGCTGTGGCCACGGAGGAAGTAAGACATGATGATGATATCTCCGACACTCGAACGATGGTAGTAGTGATTGCGACCGTAAATATGGTGATTACCATGCGTTTGGGTGCGGTATCCATCTGTAGTTTTTTCAAATTGAATAGTGCAGACTTCTTGCTCCTGTTCCTCTTCTGCGGATACTTCGACAGTGAGTGAAAAGCCTTTCATTTTCTCTTTGTTGATTTCAGTGACCTTAATATAGTCTATTTTATTATCTTCGTTGAGGTCGAGATTGTTGATTTTATTACCTGCAATATTTAGCTTTTTTTCAAACTCTTCAGCACTAGAGGCTTTGATAGCTGCATCGGTGACTGCCTTTAGGTCCAGTCCATCTGCTGCGTGGCTGATGATAGTGACATTCGTTTTAGATGAATTACAGCTGGTGAGAGACCCTGTTACAAATAGGAGGCTTACAGTTAAGATGAGAGTAGTAATATATGGGTGCATAATTTACGGTGTTATTCCAGCCAGCCGTTTAAGTAGTGCTTCAGGATGGCTGAGCGGGAGATGGTAGTGATGTCAGTTTCTGAGCTTATCAGATCTTCTTTTCCGAAGTGCAAATTAGAAGAAATGAGCTCCAGCGTCAAATATTGAGTGCTTTCAGGTAATGATTGAATACCTCGTAAGCTCTTTTTTATCTGTTTTTCTGATGTAATAGATTGATGAGATGCGATCCACCAGCCCCATTCTCCAAAAGAGGGGACGTGATCGTGGTAAGGAATAGCGGAAAGCCCAGCTGCCTGCATGGTTCTGCCGATACACAGGAATGCTTCTTTGGCTCGATATGGAGAGGTGGATTGTTGGGCGATGAATCCCTCTGGAGCTAGACGTTTTTTAAGCTGACCATAGAAGTGAAGGGAGTAAAGTTTAGCCAGTTCAGGACTAGTAGGGTCAGGGAAATCACAGATAATAACATCAAATAAACCCTCGGTTTTTTGTAAAAAGGTTGCTGCGTCGATATTAAAAATTTCTAAGCTTGGAAGCTCAAGGTGTGCGGTGTGATGCTCAATACGTCGTTGGTTGGGGATTTCGAGTTGGTAGCTGCCCCCCGAGGAAATAGCTGAAGTATTCAGTCGTTTTACCTTGTCAGAGTTAAGTGAGCCGTCGTTAAGTTGGGTGAAAAGTGGGTGCTGTGCGGCAAGGTCAGTCATCGCAGAATCGAGATCGACTAAGGTGATTTCTTCAACAGTAGGGTACTTTAGGATTTCTCTAACAGCCAATCCGTCTCCACCTCCTAAGACGAGAACACGCTTAGGTCTGTGGACAAGGCTCATCGCTGGATGGACGAGATTCTCATGGTAAATGTATTCGTCTGTAGAGGAGAATTGGATATGCCCATTGATGTAACAGCGCATAGCTCCATAATTACTTTGGGTGATGACAATGTGTTGGTAGGGAGTCGTTTCTGTGAAGATGATGCGATCACGAAACAATTTCTGCTCGGCGTGAAATGCCCATTGCTCTGACTTTACAATCCCCAGTCCTAACAAGGTGCTGACAGAGACAAAGCAGGCGAGGAAAAGCAAGCGTGCCTGCATTTTTTTACGTAAAAACCACCAGCATAAAAAGGTCGCAGCAAGGCTAATGAATCCTAAAAAATAGGCAATCTGATGAAGATTAAAAAAACGGGGAAGGATAAACACCCAGACGAGTGCTCCAGCGAGTGCACCTACGTAGTCCATTTTTAGAACCCTGGCGAGATTCGACCGGATATCACTGGAATAGTCCTCATTGATACGAGAGATTAAGGGGATTTCGAAGCCGATGATAATCCCAACTAAGCAAATAATACCGTAGAGAGTCAGCCCGAACATGTGGGGGTAAGAGCCAAAGGTGAATAAGAGTAAAAAAGGACCAAACCCGCCAAGCAGAGCAAGCACAAGCTGTGAGTAAAGCAATACCGGCAGCACCTTTTGAGTAGACACAAATCGCTGGATCTCAGCTCCTACTCCCATGCAAAAAAGCATGATGGCAATGACCACGGCCCATTGTTGGACAGAATTTCCAAGTAGATCTGAGGCGATTTTTGAAAAGGTGTATTCATAAGCCAACCCACAACCACCCATGATGAAAATGATGAAGCCAAGGATCCAGCCACTATATTTTGAAGTTGTCATAGTTGAGGGCAAATCTGAAATATTCAAAAAACTCAGTGTTCCAGTGGAGCTGTTATGACAACTCCTGAGGAGGCGGTCAACCTTTCGCTGAAGGAAGCATGAATATCACTTCGGAAAGGCTTGCTCAACGTCACACTATGGTCTAGTTTTTTGCCGAAATGAGTACGCAATTACCTGACGATTCTGGCCACTTTGGAACCTACGGGGGCATGTTTGTTCCAGAAACTCTTATGACTCCTCTTCAGGACCTCGCTGAAGTGTATGAGGAGACAAAGACAGATGAGGTGTTTCAGGCAGAACTTGATGATTTATTAAAAAACTATTGTGGTCGTCCCACGCCTCTTTATTTCGCAGAGCGATGGACCGAGAAACTCGGCGGAGCTAAAATCTACCTCAAACGCGAGGACTTACTTCACACTGGTGCGCATAAGATCAATAACGCAATTGGACAGATTCTATTAGCTAAGAAAATAGGAAAACGCCGTATCATTGCAGAGACTGGAGCTGGGCAGCATGGCGTGGCAACTGCAACTGTTTGTGCACGCTTTGGCATGGAATGTGTCGTCTATATGGGTGCGGTGGATATGGAGCGACAGGCTCTAAACGTCGCCCGGATGAAACTCCTAGGAGCTGAAGTGCGTGCCGTCACCAATGGTCAAGCTACACTGAAGGATGCGGTGAATGAGGCGATGCGTGACTGGGTTTCCACGGTAGAACATACCCATTACATTCTTGGTTCAGCACTCGGCTCTCACCCTTTTCCTATGATGGTGCGTGATTTTCACCGTGTGATCGGGCTTGAAGCGCGTGACCAAATTTTAGAAAAAGAAGGACGCTTGCCCGACCTCTGTGTGGCATGTGTTGGAGGCGGATCAAATGCGATCGGTCTTTTCCATCCCTTCATTGATGCTGAGGAAGTGCGTTTGGTGGGAGTGGAAGCAGGGGGAGACGGGATCGTCCCTGAGCGTCATGCGGCTCGCTTCCAAGGTGGTAAGCTTGGAGTCCTCCAGGGCACAAAGACCTGGTTACTCGCAGATGAAGATGGGCAGATAGAATTGACCCATTCGATTTCTGCTGGTTTGGATTACGCAGCGGTCGGCCCAGAGCATGCGTATCTGAAAGATATTGGAAGAGCTGAATACGATTTCGCCACCGATGATGAAGCTCTTGCAGCATTCAGTGAGGTGAGCTCGATGGAGGGAATCATCCCTGCCTTAGAAAGTTCACATGGGATGGCTTACGTGAGTAAAGTCGCCCCGACAATGCCGAAGGACTCGATCATCATAGCGAATATGTCTGGCCGTGGAGATAAAGATGTTGAGCAGGCTGCTAAATATTTGCTAAAGGACTAAGGCATGGGAAAGAATATCGTTTACTTTGATCTCGAAACGCAACGTTCATTTAGTGCTGTAGGAGGCTCTAAGAATAAGGCGAAAATGGGGATATCTGTTGGAGTAGCGTATTCCACCCAGACTGAAAAATACCATATTTTTGACGAATCTAACATCGATGACCTTGGTAATATGCTACTGGCTGCCGATTTAGTTGTGGGGTATAACCATATCGATTTTGATTACCCTGTGTTACAAGGCTATGTGCTTAATGACATGGTGAGCCAGACGGTGAATCTGGACATGCTAGTGGAGGTCGAAGCAAAACTTGGCCATCGATTAAAGCTAGATTCTATCTCTGAAGCGAGTCTTGGAAGTGGCAAAACCGCAGATGGACTAGATGCACTGAAGTGGTGGCAGGAGTATAAGAAGACGGGGAATATTGACCCGATGATGAAGATCGCAGAGTACTGTTGCTTCGATGTGAAGGTTACCAAGTGTGTGCACGAATACGGGATAGAACACGGCTTTGTTAAATATAAGGATAAGGCCGGAGCTATCCAAAAAGTAGCAGTGGAGTGGTAAGCTACGAAGTCTTTTGAGACTGAGATTTTATTCCCTCTAGGATAGCTTGTTGTTAGATCTGCTTAACCATACCGTAGTGATGGTAAGCAGTGTGAACGACAGTCCTAACAAAACAGAGAAACAAACGGAAACCGTTTTCCAGCTTTTCACCCTAGTGGGAGTGATGCTGGTGTTGTCTGTGATTTTTTGTTCGTTTAAATGCTGCCTTGCCCGTGTGTAAGCGGGGTT
>JALZVA010000083.1 GCA_023301335.1 Akkermansiaceae bacterium | reverse complement strand
TTGCTGAATGCTGCATGAACACCTCTTAATGATTATGAGTCTCAATAGCAAGAAGTTTCGCGTATTTTTTTGCCATCCTGTGTTTCACTCAAAATTAAAGTGAAACATCTCGATTCTCTATCCGCTCTTATACTACTGCTAAGCTTCGCATCAGCTGAGTTAGTTCTCTATTTACAATGCACCATCTAAGAGTAGAGTGCCGTCGTGGATAAACTACAGGAAATCATCGCTTTCAAACGCCAAGAAATCGAATCACTCATTCCCCGCACTGCTAAATTAAAGGCTGCAGCACTAGAGAGGAATGAATTTAGAGGCTTTCGTTCTGCACTCGACCGAGGTGCACACCAGCTATCTGTCATCGCTGAAATTAAAAAAGCCTCTCCATCAGCTGGCATCATTGACCCTAACTTTGATCCTCTGCGACAGGCTCGGATGTACATCGACGGAGGAGCTACATGCATGTCCATTCTCACTGACGAACATTTCTTTAAAGGTAACCTTTCCTACCTCACTAGAATCTCAAAGGAATCGCCTATTCCTATCCTCCGGAAAGATTTCACCGTCCACGAAGTACAGATTTACGAAGCGGTTGTTGCCGGAGCCGATGCGATTCTTCTCATCGTAGCAGCTCTTACAGATGAGGAACTAAAAAGATTTTATAATACAGCAAAAGATCTTCAGTTAGACATCCTTGTTGAAGTGCATGACTTAGAGGAAATGGAACGAGCGCTTGAACTTCAAGCCGATCTTATCGGAATCAATAACAGAAATTTAAAAACCTTCACGACCGACCTCTCCACGACTGAGCGATTAGCAGAAGAGGTGCCCGACAATGTCATCCTCATTAGCGAGTCCGGAATTAAATCCACTGCCGATGCTCAACGAGCACTTAATGCAGGAGCAAATGGCTTACTCGTAGGGGAGTCACTGATGCGTGCCAACTCACCCGCTGAAGGTATTCAAGCTTTCCTTCAGCTTGAAGCTGAGCATGACGCCGCTCACTAAATTTTACAAAAAGGAGATTCTATGAGCTTTGTCGATACATTCAACCAGCTTCCTGACGAGAAGTCTCTCCTGCTACAACATTTTGAGCAGCTCATCTCACCCTGTTCAGATACAGAGCTCGAAGGCATGGCGAAGAAAAGCCAAGGTCTTACACTCCAGCACTTCGGAAAGACAATGCGATTATTCGCCCCCCTCTACGTCTCTAACGAATGTGTCAACAACTGTAAATACTGTGGCTTTTCACGCGACAATACAGACATCCTTCGGCTTACACTAAGCGTTGACCAAGTGGTCAAAGAGGCCAAACATCTCTACGACCAAGGGTTTAGAAATATTCTGTTAGTCGCAGGGGAACACCCAAAATTCGTCTCCGAGGGATACCTTCAGAAATGCATCGATGCGATTAAATCTTTTATTCCTACCATCGCTCTAGAAGTCGGTCCCTTGGAAGGAGATCAATACGCAGACATCGTTCAGCACGGTGCGGAAGGTCTGATTGTCTATCAAGAGACCTACAATCGAGAGGTCTATGCGAAGCTCCACACAGCAGGCCCTAAAAAGAAGTTTGATTGGCGTCTCGAGTGCGCTGAACGTGCTTATGAGGGAGGCTTTCGACGTATTGGCATTGGCGCACTCTTTGGCCTAGCTCCGTGGAAAGACGAAGCTATCGCCCTAGCAGCTCACCTTGAATACCTCTATAAGCACTGCTGGAAGGCTCAATTTTCTATAGCTTTCCCCCGTATGCGCCCCTATGCAGGAAACTATGAATATACCCCAGATCCCGATCTTTACCTCTCCGATAGATCCCTCGTTCAGCTAGTCTGCGCGTTTAGAATTTGCTTCCCGCATGTCCACATTGTCTTTTCCACAAGAGAGTCGAAACAACTTAGAGATGCGATGATTCCCTTGGGCATCACACACATGTCAGCTGGCTCAGCAACCGAACCTGGAGGATACACAGGAGCGGGTGAAGAGGATTTACACCATACAGTCAAAGGGAAACGAGTCGAACTCACAGAAAATCCAGCATGTTCAAAGGCAACCGAGCAATTCACCATTGATGACACTAGATCCGCAGCGGAAATTAGCACGGTCCTCAGTAAGCAAGACTATGAACCAGTTTGGAAAGATTGGGAGCACACTATTCTTAACACATGAAACTCACTATTAATGGGCAAGTAAAAGCGTTTGATAGTTCCCTGAATCTTCATGAACTACTTGCTTCACTTAGCCTTGAAAAAACTCCAGTCGTGGTAGAACTCAACAAGGAAGCTATCTTCCCCCGAGACTACTCCACTACCAGTGTCACGGATGGAGATAAGCTCGAAATCATCACCATTGCAGCAGGTGGCTAAAGCTACATCTAATGATTACAGCCTTAAAAAAACGTTGGTTTGAACTCTGCTCCGCACAGAATATACCTAATGATATTGCGCTCTGGGATGCCATTTCCACGATGTATGCAGAACATTCTAGAGCTTATCATAATTTAGATCATATCTCAGACTGCTTACAAAAACTTGATCAATGGCCCGACCAGACACACAAAGTCACCATCGAAGTAGCTCTCTGGCTGCATGATATTATTTTTGACACGAAGCGTACTGACAATGAATCTGCTAGCGCAGGTCTAGCCAGACATTACTTAGGAGACCATCCTCTTGCTGAAACAGTCTTCGCCCTAATCCTAGCAACACGCCATCACGCCACTCAAATAAACGAAGCTGAATTTCTCATCTGTGACATCGACCTCTCTATCCTAGGAACTAGCCAAGAGACATATCAACTCTACGCTAAAGCTATCAGAACAGAGTTCGCCTGGGTTCCTGAGTCCATGTTTCTAAAGAGTCGGATCAATGTGCTAAGTTCATTTATGAGTCGAAAGTCTATTTTTTACACGGACTTCTACAAAGATTCTCACGAAGCTTGCGCAAGAAGAAATATCATCTGTGAGCTTGAAGAACTCAACACTCTCTTAAAAGAGCATACTTAACCAATCTCATTTAAACTTGAGATGACATTAAATCATCCTCAGAAATAGGTGTAGGAGGAAGTGTTATTTTTTTAGAAAAAATACGCTTCGGAGCAGCTGGTAATGCCTTAATCGCTATATCTAACGAGGCATACCGCTGGTCAAGCTGAGGCTGCATGAGAACCTCTAACCATTTTACAAAATCTTTAGGTATTTCAGGTCTATAATGAAAGAGGGAGGTAAATCCTCCAGCCTTATGTTTTGTGTAAGCATCTTCCATACTCAGCCCTGAGCAAGGATGCTGCCCTGATAACATCCAATACAATAACTGACCTAGCAAGTATTGCCCCGTTTTTGAGGAAGGAGTCTCTCCTTCATAAATTTCTGGTGCTAACAACTCAGGCCGTCTAATCAAAGAGACTAATCCCTCTTCACCTTTAAACAGATTGATCATTTCACTATGACCCATGTCTGTAAGGATAAAAGAGTGCCCTTTAGTAGGCTTCTCCTTCACCATTATAGAGGACGGGGATAGAGACAGATGGTAGAACCCTTCAAATTCAGCTGCAATTAGGGCCTCTAGCACCTGTGCAGCACAATCATACGCATCAACCACACAAAAATCTTCCTCACCCTCATTCACGAAATCATTCAGCTTCTTTCCTTCTAAATGCGTAGTCACAAGATAAGGTCCATCCTCATCAATTCCCCCATCAATGACTCCAAGAATCTGAGGGTGTGACAACCGAGATAAAGAACTTACAAGCTCAATATAACGTTCCTCCCACTCATCAAAAAGAGCTTCAGATTTAGTATTATGCGCATGAAAACGACGAATCGCCACCTTCCTCGGCAGCATCGTATCCTCAGCCTCATACACTTCTCCTGCACGGCCTTTACCTATGAGTTTTGTTCTTTTGTAGCGTGTGCTCATCAAAGTTATTCATATTTGCTTGAGAACCTCCAAAAGATAGACGTGTAGCATCTCACCTCATGAAGCTCCTCAAAAATAATGAAAGATACACTTTCATTACATGAATTTATTATACATTCAAAAAACTCATGAAATCAAGAATTATTTAATGTTAACATATTCAGGGTCATCCAGCTAGGGAGAATAAGTTATTTTTATAAGTCTCATTAGCTATTGCCCTCATTTGTTTCATAGGCAGTAATTTCTTAATTCTTGTATCAGCTTTGAGTAAATTATCAACCTTTCGCCTTAGTATCGCAAAATTACTTACTGCGTTCTTCGCCCGCACTTAGACTTGGCTATGGTCTTTCTCGGTAAAGTGTATCCAGAATCCCGTGGCAGTAATTTCCGATACTCCAGTAGTCATGAATATAGCCTTGAAAGTCCTCAACCGAAATACTCAAACCACTCATAGAATAACGTTTTTGAGCCGTTATTTTTTACTTTTCAGATCGTAACTCTCGGACTCTATCGTGATTAAGCTACTTAAGTTATTCCATCTTTTACGTATTGAGGGGAGCATCCGGTCGATCTGAGGCAAGAGTATCGAGATCCTTGCTTATTCAATTCTCCCTAATAAAATGAAGTCTCTTACCACTCACGAGCTACGCAGGTGTGGGTAACTAGGGTTCCCTACGCCTATTCCCATTCAATCGAAGCCGGTGGCTTAGAGGAAATATCATAGAGCACTCTATTGATTCCAGAGACCTCGTTAAGGATTCTGCTAGAGACTTTTCTTAGTAGTGGTGTTGGGAGATCTACCCAGTCCGCAGTCATGGCGTCCTCGGAGATCACAGCTCTCAGATTTGTTGCGTATTCATAGGAGCGTTCGTCTCCTTTCACACCTACAGTTTTCACTGGGATCAGCCCTGCATATGCCTGCCAGGTTTTCTGGTACCAGCCACTTGCTTTTAGTTCTTCGATAAAGATAGCGTCGCAATCTCTAATGATATCTAACTTCTCTCTACTCACCTCACCTGGGCACCTCACGGCTAAGCCGGGTCCAGGGAAAGGATGTCTATCGAGAATATCTTGCTCGATCCCCATCGTAGCTCCGAGCTCACGCACCTCGTCTTTAAACAACTCAGCAAGTGGCTCTAACACCTTCCCTGCTTTTTGCATTTCGAGAATACGGGCAACGCGGTTATGGTGCGTCTTGATGGTGGATGCTTGAGAGTTTTCGTTAGAGGCAGACTCGATCACATCTGGGTAAAGCGTGCCCTGAGCTAGCATTTCTGCATTCCCCACAGCATCCCAAAATACGTCAATAAAGAGATTACCAATAATTTTACGTTTTTCCTCTGGATCACCTTCGCCAGCAAGTGCGCCGAGGAATCTCTCAGATGCGTCCACCACTTGGATAGGGACGCCCATGCGCTTAAAGTTTGCCTTCACCTCTTCGGTTTCATTCTTACGCATCAAGCCTTGATCCACATAGATCGCTTTCACATTCACCTTAGCTTCATGTAAAAGCACAGCGAGTACAGTAGAATCTACTCCGCCAGAGACGCCACAGACAACTTGCTTATCCCCGACTTTTTCCCTGATCCCATCGATCAGTTCTTTTTTAAAATCCTCGATCTCGAACTTTGCCAACTCCCCTGCAGTATCTAGGAAGTTCTTTAAAATTTGTGTCCCTTGGTGAGAGTGGGTTACCTCTGGGTGGAACTGAATGCCGAAACACGTATCCCCCCACTGGAGTGAGACAGGAGTCCCGTGTTGGTTCCGAGCAATCACCTTACAGCCTTCTCCAAGTTTATCCACCGTATCGGAATGACTCATCCACACTTGAGACTCTTTA
This sequence comes from Akkermansiaceae bacterium, assembly GCA_023301335.1. GTDB lineage: Bacteria > Verrucomicrobiota > Verrucomicrobiia > Verrucomicrobiales > Akkermansiaceae > Rubritalea. The sequence goes on along the minus strand of JALZVA010000083.1, from coordinate 3,421 downwards.
GAGATCCCATCATACAGTCCTTCTGCGGCTTCTGGGAAAAGCCCAGCCTGTCCATACTCTCGATGGTCACTGGCTTTCACGGTCCCACCAAACTTGATATTTAGTAACTGCATTCCATAACACACACCAAGCACTGGCACGTCATAGCTACGTAGCTTTTCGAAATCGATATCTGGTGCATCCGCATCACTGGTGCTCTTCGGGCCACCTGAAAGAATGATCGCTCCGGGCTGGCCGATGGCATCGATGTTTCCAGGTAAATAAAGCTTTGCAAAACATCCGAGTTCACGGACGCGGCGAACGATAAGCTGAGTGTATTGAGAGCCGAAGTCGACGACGGCTACGTGATTGATCTCATTCATAATAATAGGCAATACAAATAAATTATCCTAACAGCCACAGCATAATTGGTGACTTTAGGAAGAGAAATACTTTAACTAAGTGGTTGATAGTTGGTGGGTTCTTCTGTGATCGTGATGTCGTGAGCATGAGACTCACGTAGTCCACCCGCAGTGATACGGGTAAAGTGCGCTCGTTCACGTAGCGTCGTGAGGTCTTTCGCACCTACATAGCCTAAGCCAGACTTCAGGCCTCCCATCAACTGGAAGATCACATCTGCTAGGACACCCTTATAAGGCACACGTCCTTCCACGCCTTCAGCCACCATCTTTCCAGAAGCGTTCTGACTATAACGATCTTTAGAGCCTTTCTTTAACGCTCCGAGGGAACCCATCCCGCGGTAAGACTTAAACCTTCTTCCTTGGAAATGCACGGTCTGTCCAGGAGACTCCTCTGTGCCTGCGAGTAAGGAACCTAGCATCACTAGATCTGCTCCAGCAGCTAAGGCCTTCACCACATCTCCAGAATAGCGGATACCTCCATCGGCGATCACTGCCACACCACGCTCTCTGGCCACTTTTGCCACATTTTGGATCGCGGTAAACTGGGGCATCCCCACACCTGCGACCACACGAGTAGTGCAGATAGATCCAGGTCCGACTCCTACTTTAACAGCGGAAACACCTGCGTCACAAAGGTCTTTGGCACCAGCTTCGGTCACCACATTTCCAGCAACTACGGGCACGCCTAAAGAAACTAAATTTTTCACGGCATCAATCACAATCTGTGTGTGTCCAGTAGCAGCATCGATGAAGAGCGCATCTGCTCCTGCTTCCACTAATGCGGTAGCACGTGCCATATGATCTGGGCCAGGTCCGACCGCTGCTCCGCAACGTAACTGCCCATTTTCATCCTTGGCTGCATGAGGGTGGTTCAGACGTTTTTCAATATCTGCTCCAGTGATAAGCCCGGTAAGCTTCCCTTCCCCATCCATCAGAGGTAGCTTCTCAATGCGATTTTCATAGAGAATCCGACGAGCCGCTTCGATCGTTGTGTCAGCAGGTGCTGTCACTAAGCGATCCAGTGGAGTCATCACATCTGAGATTTTTCTTCCTAAATTTTCAGAATACCCGAGATCTCTACCTGTGATGATTCCATGTAAATTATTCTCCTCGTCCACCACAGGGAATCCAGAAAACCCCTCTTGCTCACTAATTTCACGCACCTCTTCGAGCGTCATCTCTTTAGAGACCGTCACAGGATCTGAGATCACTGCATTTTCTGAACGCTTCACTCGTGCCACCATCGCAGCTTGCTCCTCAAGCGTATTATTGCGGTGAATCACACCAATCCCGCCCTCTCGTGCAAGAGCGATTGCTAAATCTGCTTCCGAAACGGAATCCATCGCTGCGGAAACCACAGGGATATTAAGACCAATACCCTTTGTTAGCCATGAAGACACATTTGTTTCGTTCGGGTTCACAGCACTGTGCTGAGGAACCAGAAGCACGTCATCAAACGAAAGTCCAAGAGAAATCTCTGCCATGCGGGAGACAACAGGAATTACCTCTCGTTTGCAAGCCTGAATTTAGCTTATAGCGTCAGCTATTTATCTATCTTACTCCCTCTAAAAAAGAACCCCATCCATTTTTAAAATTTAGTGAACTGGCGCTCCACGATTTTTACACGGACTAGCTACTTTCTCGACATCACTCCAGCCTAAGTCCTCTCTGAGGCACTACACGCTATAATTCCTGTTTACTTTTACCCTTATCCATCTTAACAATTTCTCACATGAAAGTCTTGAGCTATAAGGATTCTGACTACCCGGCATTCGTTAAAAATCTAAACCGTCGTGCCGTCCCCGCCGATGGGCTCCGCGAAACGGTTTCGGGAATCATCGACCAAGTGAAAACCGAGGGCGATTCCGCTATCTTCTCTCTCACGCAAAAATTTGATCGCCTTCTGCTCACCGAGAACACCTTATTCGTCTCTCCAGAAGAGCTCCAAGCAGCCGAAGCCACAGTCGAAGACTCAGTGAAAGAGGCCATCGCTGCGAGCAAGGCAAACATTACTGCCTTTGCTGAGAAGAGCTTACGTCAGGACTGGAAATTCACCAACCATCAAGGTGCTGAAGTCGGCGAGCGCTTCGTCCCGTTTGATCGGGTCGGCGTTTATGTCCCAGGCGGGAAAGCCCCCCTCGTTTCCACAGCTTTAATGACCGCAGCCTTCGCTCAGGCAGCAGGTGTGCCTAGTATTCTCGCTGCTTCACCCGCTGGAGAGGATGGCACGATCAACCCGAACCTTCTCTATGCTCTCAAGGAATCCGGTGCCACTGAAATTCTTAAAGTCGGCGGTGCTCAAGCCATCGCAGCAATGGCACTCGGCACCCAGAGCGTCAACCCAGTAGAAAAAGTCTTTGGCCCGGGAAATAGCTTTGTCGTCGAGGCTAAGCGACAACTCGTCGGTGCAGTCTCGATTGATCTCCTCCCTGGACCTAGTGAGGTCCTAGTGATTGCTGACGATTCTGCTAACCCTGTTTTCATCGCTGCCGACTTACTCGCCCAAGCTGAGCACGGAGGCGACAGCGTGGTCGGCTTCATCACCGACTCACCTACCCTGCTTACCGCAGTGCAGGCAGAGATCGAGCGACAGCTAGTCAGCCTCTCACGTGGCAGCTACTTAAAGAAGGTTCTTGAAGAAGGCACCTTCTGCCTCATCACTCCCGACCTCACAGAAGCCATTCAGATTTGTAACCAATTTGCGCCTGAGCACCTCAGCCTCATCGTCAAAGAGGAAGACAAATGGCTCCCGCAGGTCAGAACTGCAGGGGCCATCTACGTGGGAAATTTCGCCGCCGTCGCGGTGGGAGATTTTCTTGCCGGCCCTAGCCACACCCTCCCGACTGGAGGATCAGGCAAATCGTTCTCAGGTATCCGAGCAGATCAATTCCAGCGCCGCACCAGCATCGTCAGAATGGATCAGGCCTCCGTGCAAGCATCTAATCCGATCGTTGCAGAGTTCGCCAGAGTCGAAGGTCTCGATGCTCACGGCCGCTCCGTCAGTATCCGTGCAGAATGGA
>JALZVA010000082.1 GCA_023301335.1 Akkermansiaceae bacterium | reverse complement strand
TTTCTGACCTCAGAGCCTCCTCCTGGGGTGATCCAGTTGATGTGGATTTGCTCGCCCCCATGTTTTTCAGACCACCATGAGGCAAAGCCACGTTCAAACTCACTCTGGATACTTGAATTGTGCGGAGTGATAATGGTGAGAGTTCGGTGTGCCTTGTTCTTTGGCACCACGCCTTTTTGTTGAAAGGCGAGAGGTAGGATAGAGACAAGAACGAGAGCAAGGAGGATGATGAGCTGCTTAGCCGAGATCCTACTTTTTCTCTTCCATCGCATTGAGGATGACAACGTCATGGGTATCAACATTTAAGGTTACGTATTCGCCCGCTGAGTAGAGCTTCTTCGGGTTCATTTGAGCGAGTTGCATGTACTGTCCTTTGTCACGTCTGAGGAGGTAGAGGATTGTTGAACCTTGGTAAAGGCGTTCAATCACAGTGGCGTGGATTTGGTTTCTTACATCTCCACTATCATCAAAGGAAAGTGCTTCTGGGCGAATGGAGATGTCCACCCAATCATCAATATCTGGTTTGATGGTAGGATTCGTCGAGCGGCCTTGGAAAATCGAACCTTCTGCAGTGACTGCTCGGAGGATATAGAGGTTCTCTTTATCGCTCACAATACCTTTCACCTGTGCACGGATGAGGTTAGTGGTGCCGATGAAGTTAGCGACATCTTGAGTCTGAGGAAAGCGGTATACTTCTTCTGGGGACCCTACCTGGTGGATTCCGCCCTCGCTCATCACTGCGATTTTATCAGCGATTGAAAGTGCTTCTTCTTGGTCGTGGGTTACATAAATAGCAGTGAGCTCATGCTCCTTGACGATTCTGCGGATTTCAGAACGCATTTCCACCCTCAGTTGTGCATCGAGATTAGAGAGAGGCTCATCGAGAAGGAGGCATTTAGGTCGGACCACTAATGCTCTAGCAAGCGCGACCCGTTGTTGCTGACCTCCGGAGAGTTGATCAATCTGGCGATCTTCAAAGCCTTTAAGTTGCACGCCTTCGAGAGCTTCCCTGACGCGCTCTACGAGCTCGTTTCCACGGAGGCCCCGTTCCTCAAGCCCAAAGGCGACATTTTCGCCCACTGACATGTGGGGCCAGAGAGCGTAGGACTGGAACACCATAGCAGCTTCTCGCTTATGCGTAGGGAGCTGAGTGATATCGGTGTCTCCAAAGTGAATGGAGCCAGAGTCGAGCTTTTCAAGACCCGCAATACAGCGCAGCAAGGTTGATTTGCCACAGCCAGAAGGACCGAGTAGAAAAAAGAGTTCACCAGCCTCAATGTTGAGAGAGACATTGTGCAGAATCGTATGATTCTTATAAGATTTTTTAAGATGGTTAATAGTAATAGCGTCCATAGATAGCGGGGTGCGTTACGATTAGAGAAGAGGTGATTGAGTCCTTGGAAAGGTGGTGACTTGCTCGAGTTTGATCCCATATTTTTCGGCAATCAGGGGAGCATCAGAAGCTTTATAGGTTTCGTGATAGTAAATCTCTTTAATGCCGTAAGCACAGAGCGTTTGCATACAGGCGGTGCAGGGCATGGTAGTGGTCGCTACGATACGTGCTTGACCACGGATGAAGAGGCTGCAGAGGTTGACCTCGGCATGTAGCATAAACTTCTGTCGATCATCCCGATCATCCCAAAAACCTTCAGGAGGATCATAGCCAGGAGCGAGACCATTATAGGCAGTGCCAATCACGCGATTATCAAAATCAAGAGCAGAAGCCCCAACCTTCCTGTAGGGGTCTTCGGATCGAAGACTCGCTACATGGGCAAGGGACATTGCATACTGAGGAATGGATAAGCGACTCACTGATTGACAATACACAGGAAAAAATACACCTTGTCCAGAGTTAGATTAGTCGTGTAATTAGGTGTCCAAAAAATCAGATAAATTCCTTACTAGGCGTAGAGCACTTCAGTTATTAGGTGGCGGGGTAGTGGCAGCGACAGGTGCCGCAGGATATGCCTTCGGAGTTGAGCCTGATAGGCTTGTGGTGCGGGAGGTGGATTTGGAGATAGACGAGCTACCGGACTCTTTTGTTGGGAAGAAGATTGCCCAGCTTACCGATATTCACTTTGAAAAAGAGGAGGACATGCAGCTGATGGAGTCCGTGGTGAAGAGGGTGAATGCATTAGAGCCGGACATTATCCTTTATACGGGCGACTTTATCACCAGTGACATGCTCTCGTTTGAGGATCTGGCGTCTTACCTAGATGCGATGGTGCCACGCATGGCTTCAGTTGGAATCATGGGGAATCATGACGTTTGGCATGGAGATTTTCACAGGATGAAGAAGCGCTTCGAGCGTGGAGGGATGTCTTTTTTTAGGAATGACCACATGAAGCTACATGAGAAAGGAGAGCACCTCTTCCTAAATGGGCTAGACTCCGTGTGGGGCGGGATACCAGATGTGAATAGAAGCTTTAAGGGTATTTCTGATACAGCTCCCTGCCTGACCTTAATGCATGAACCAGATTTTTTTGACACAATTGCTGAATTAGGCAAAAATATGGTGCAGTTCTCGGGGCACACTCACGGAGGGCAATGCCGAGTCCCACTCATCGGCTACGCACCCGTGAAGGTGAAGTATGGGAAAAAATATATCCTTGGGCATTATCAAAATGAGCGAAAGCAGCAGCTCTATGTTAGCTCCGGAGTAGGGACGGTGAGTCTACGCGTGAGATTTGCCTGCCCGCCTGAAATCGTCTTATTTACTCTTAAACGCAGAGTGTAGGGTTAGTGATTTGTTATTTCCTTGATCGAATGTTTAGTATGTGACTAATTTAGCTCAAGTTTAAGAATCGCATGGCAAAAAAAATCACCAACATCACGAAAAACACCCAAGAAGGTTGCTACATGGCGCGTTTAATGCGGGCTGGTAAAAAATACCAAAAAAACTTTCCTGCCAAAAAGCATGGAGGTTGGGGAAAGGCAAAGAAACTTGCCCTAGAATGGGTGGCCGAAATGAAGCAGGAACTCCCTCCAGTCCAGGAAAGCACCTACAACAAAATGACCAGTAAGAACACCTCTGGCGTGGTAGGAGTGACTATCCGGAGTCTGAACTTAACACGTCCAAATGGGAAAAAATACGCATACTGGACATGGATAGCCAAATGGCCAAGCTGTAAGTATAAGGGAGGAGTCCGCTTCAATGTAGGAGAGAAATGGTCTGATGAAGACGCATTTACCCTAGCGGTGATCGCCCGCACCTATCAGATGAATGATAGAGAAAAAGTCGTAGCGTACTTTAAGAAAATTAACGGAAAGAAAGAGCATAAGCAGATCTTAAATAAGAAGATGCTCTATCTGGATTGGGAGTAAGCCATGAGTGAAATGAGGAAGTCGCCGCATTTGCCGAGCGCCTTCCTGCAAAACCTCGAAAAAAGAGGGCTACTCCGGGAGTTCAGGGAGGTTCTCTAA